>JAIBAJ010000059.1 GCA_019695265.1 Bacteroidia bacterium
TCCAGGATAGATTCACGGATGGAATTTTTGATGATTCCAATTTCTCTGCATGGGCCTAAGTTGAAATAAGCCATAATTTCTTCGCCGGAGATGGGAGGTTGCCAATTTCGTATTTGGTCTTTTTCTTCTACTTCTTTCAGTTTTTGTCGGACCAGTTGGAAATTAGCGAGGTGTTTTTTAACTTTTGCTTCGTTTTTGGAGGTGATATCTGCTTCACAAAGCATCATGAGTGCGTCAATGTCTTCACCGGCATCAAACAAAAGTCGTCTAACTGCTGAATCGGTAACAATTTCCTGGGAGAGTACAATGGGGCGGAGGTGAAGCTGAACCATTTTCTGAACGAATTTCATTTTTTCATTCAGTGGGAGCTTAAGTCGGGTAAAGATTCCCGGCACCATTCTGGCGCCGCGGTCTTCATGTCCGTGGAAAGTCCAACCATGTCCGGGTTCAAAACGTTTGGTCGGAGGTTTAGCGATATCATGCAGGATAGCCGACCACCTTAGCCAAAGGTCGTTGGAATTAGGGCAGAGGTTATCGAGAACCTGGAGGGTATGGTAGAAATTGTCCTTATGAGCTTTTCCGTTTTTAATTTCCACTCCATGCAATGCGGTCATTTCGGGAAAGATTAGTTTAAGTAATCCTGTGTTGAACAGTAATTTAAAGCCGATGGAAGGAATAGGGGCTAGGATTATTTTATTTAATTCATCAATGATTCTTTCTTTTGAAATGATTTCAATCCGGTGGGCATTTCTTGAAATGGCTTCCAAGGATTTTTCTTCAATTGTAAAATGAAGTTGAGTTGCGAACCTGATTGCCCTCATCATTCGAAGGGGGTCATCGGAATAGGTGATATCGGGGTCGAGTGGGGTTCGGATAATTTTGTTTTCCAGGTCAAGTAGGCCGTTAAAAGGGTCGATGAGACTACCAAAATCCTCTTTATTCAAGGAAAAGGCCATGGCGTTGATGGTAAAATCTCTTCGGTTTTGGTCATCTTCGAGGCTGCCTTGTTCAACAATAGGTTTACGGCTATCGGCGCGGTAGGATTCTTTTCGGGCGCCCACGAACTCTACGTCCCAGTCGTCGAGGGCTAACTGGGCGGTTCCAAAGTTTTTAAACACATTTACTTTGCCGGGTTTTTCCAATAATTGAGCAACCCTTTCAGCCAAAGCAATACCGGAACCATCGCATACAATGTCCAGGTCTTTGCAAGGTCGATTGAGTATACTATCTCTAACAAAGCCACCAATGATATAGGTTTTAAGGCCTAATTCTTTCCCGGCTTTGGAAATGGCAAGGTAAATTGGGTTATTACCTGTATCCAGGCGATTCATGGTTGAAATATTCAAACAGACCTAAGTTCATGACCCATTTTGTCACGTTTGGTTTTTAGGTAAAGTTCGTTGTGTTCGTTGCTTTTAATTTCGAGTCCTATATTTTCGACAATTTCCAAGCCATAACCGATTAGACCAGCCCTTTTTGTTGGGTTATTGGTAAGGAGTTTTATTTTAGAAACTTGCAAGTCTCTAAGGATTTGAGCTCCAACGCCATAATCTCTTTCGTCCATTCTGAAACCAAGTTCGAGATTTGCTTCCACGGTGTCTCTACCTTCTTCTTGAAGTTTATAGGCCTTTAGTTTATTCAGTAAACCAATGCCTCTTCCTTCCTGGTTCATGTAAAGGATAACGCCTTTTCCTGCTTTTTCTACCATTTCCATTGCTTTCTGCAATTGAGGGCCGCAGTCGCAACGGCAAGATCCAAAGATGTCGCCTGTCATGCAAGAGGAATGTACCCTAACCATAACGGCTTCTTCTTTTGTCCATTCTCCTTTTGTAAGGGCAAGGTGCTCTTGTCCGTTGGTAGTCTGTTTATAGGCAATTAGTTTGAAATTACCGTGAATGGTTGGCATTTGTACTTCCACCTGTCTTTCGATGATGGTTTCTTTTTCAATTCTGTATTTGATTAAATCTTCAATGGAAATTACTTTCAGGTCAAATTTTTTGGCGATTTCTTTAAGTTCAGGAAGTCGTGCCATTGTACCATCATCTTTCAGGATTTCCACCAGCACGCCTGCCGGTTCAAATCCTGCTAATCTGGCTAAATCAACGGTGGCTTCGGTATGTCCGGAGCGGCGAATAACGCCACCGGATCGTGCTCTAAGAGGGAAAATATGTCCGGGGCGGGCAAATTCACTAGGTTTAATGGAATTATCGATTAATGCCAGAACTGTTTTTGAGCGGTCTTGTGCAGAGATACCGGTTGTACAGCCGTGACCGAGAAGGTCGATAGAGACTGTAAAAGGTGTTTGGTGCAATGCGGTGTTGTCTTGAACCATGAGGCCCAAACCAAGTTCATCGCAACGGTCTTCGGTGAGAGGGGCGCAAACTAGGCCGCGACCTTCTTTAATCATGAAATTAATAACTTCCGGAGTTGCGTTTCTGGCAGCGGTAATGAAATCCCCTTCATTTTCGCGGTCTTCATCATCCACAACAATTACTACTTTGCCTTTACGAATATCTTCCAGGGCTTCTTCAATGGTGTTTAACATAGGAAAAAAATGGGTGCAAAGGTACAATTATAGCCCCAACCCCAACTGATAAAAGTTAAGAAAAGATTATTTGCCCGACAGCATTTTGATGGCCACTAAAATCAGAAAGCCTCCAAATACCTGTTTTACCAGTTTTTGGTCAAGGGAGATGGAGATTTTAGATCCGAAATAGGCGCCAACTACAAAGGCAAGAGAAATAAAAAGAGCGGCTCTTACGTCGAGGTAGCCCGCCTTATAATAATTCATAACAGCTAAAATTCCGACTGGTAAAAGCAATACTCCTAAACTGGTTCCTTGTGCGGTATGTTGGCTAAAGCCCATAAAATAAATTAAAGCCGGAACAATAATGATACCTCCGCCAACTCCAACAAATCCACTGAGAAAGCCGGCGAAAAGTCCAACAAACAATAAAAGAAGAATCACTTGAATACTCATGCTTCAAAGATAGGATTTTTACTGAAATGGTTTTGGAAGAGGTTGTATCTAAGCCTGGAATTTTTTATCTTAAGGAAATAAACCGATTTGATAAGGCATAGAATCAGGAGATTTCACAAATCATGCAACGGATACTGCCTCCGCCGTAATATTCAATGGTTGGAATTGGGATGGTAATTATTTTGGAGAATCTTCCGATGTCGGCCAATTGTTGTTGGTGGAAGCTTTGGTAAGCAGAAGTTGACATTAAAAGGAAGCTTTCCCCTTTGGGACCAAAAAGCTCGATGCAATTTCCACAAAAATTTCCGGCTTGATCCAGGCTGATTTCTATGATGGATTTACCCGTTCCGGCTAGTTTATATTGTAGTTTTTCTCTTTCTCGTTCATCTTTTATTGCCTCACTACAAATAATTGCGAATTCTTGGGTAATGGTAAAAATGACATTGGTATGGTAGATTGGTTTGCGTTGTTTGTCGAAAGCATGAAAAACGAACGGTTCCATTTTCAGGTCGGTGCAGAGGTTATTGAAAAGTTCTTCTTCGGTTCGAGGAGAGAGGCAGGCGTAGGCAATGTCGTATTCTTTGTCAAAGACGATACTGCCGGTTCCTTCCAGGTATTTTCGTTTTTGTTCGTATTTGCTGTAGTCAAGCAGCCTTTTTAGGTGAAAGAATTGATTGTCAAAAATGTTTTCAAGAATGTCCCATCTTCGTTCTTCCCTTCTGTTTTTGGCCATCATAGGATAGAGAACAACTGTTCCGTCTTCATGAAAGGAAACCCAATTGTTAGGGAAAATGGCGTCGGGTTTTTCCGGGATTGGAGTATCCTCTATTACTACTACTTCAAACTTGTATGATTTTAGGGTTTTTACGAATTCATCAAATTCCCTTTGTCCAGCTAGGGCAATAGCACCTGATTCAATATCAATAACTTGATGCTGAAAATGATTGCTGCCTGCTGTTTCGGGGTTAAATCCAAAATTGGCAGGCCTAACCAAAAGTATACACGAAGGAAAGGTAGTCAATAGGAAATTTCTTTTGACAAAGATGGTTTACCTTCACCTAGGGAAATGTATTTATAAAAAATGTAGTTAAGAAGAGATTGTTAAAAAGAGAAAGATGACAAAATGTAAAATATGTATTTTTATATATATTTGATAAACAACCACTTGAGTATGTATTTTGAAAAATTTAATTATGTTTTATATTGGCAAATTTGTAATAGTGTTATTTTCTACCTCACAAATGACTCTACTTTTGTATCCTGAAGTTCTGACCATAATCTAACCATTAAGTTTCTTCCGCATGAAAAAGATTTTTACCATTGTTTTATTTAGTTTATTTGCTTTACAAGTCCAATCTCAATGCAACATTCAACTAAGCATTGGTCAGGATACCACTGTTTGTAATACGGACTATCAATTCGTTCCATTTTTAGCGAATGTAACTCCGCCATATTCATTTCAATGGTACTACGGAGCCAATACCGGTCCTAATACTTCCTCTTTTACCATCGGAAGTTGTTCCAACACCATGGTTACCTTATATGTAACCGATGGTAATGGATGCCAAGCCGCTGATACAGCTTATGTGAGCGTTTATAAGGCCCAGCATGATACCGTTTTTTTATGCGGAAACCCTAATTCTATTTTAGATTTGGGACCTGGAGGAATAACTTACGACTGGTATGACTTTACAGATACAAATGGTTCTATACAATTCTTGAGCAATATTACCCAATTCCAGTCTAGCCTTGGTCCGGGTGTTTATACTGCCGTTGCTAATTTCCCGGGTTGTGGAATTTTGAATAGTACAATACCAGTAGTTTCGGGATGTCAAGGGCCAATAATTGAATGTAATACCAGTTTCGTTTATACTGCCCAGTTTTCATGTGGACAAGCCAATGTTGATTTTTTAGGTGCCGTCCAAGGAGAAGCACCTTTATCCTGGTTTTGGGATTTTGGTGATGGTCAAACTTCGAATGCTACTGATTTTGTTTCACATACCTATGGTTTTCCGGGAACTTACCATGCTATTTTGACTACGATTTCAGCAACCAATTGTATTTCAACATATTCGACCTATATTACAGTTCCTAATTCTTCTATAGTGGAGGTGTTTTTGCCTTCCGATACAGTAGTCTGCCAGGATATTTTTTGTGTGTATCCGATTATTTCAGGTGGATCAGGTTCTGGATTTTCTTATCAATGGAGTGATGGTTTTACGGATCCTATTCGTTGTTTCGAACATGAATACAACCAACAATTGTCATTTACAGTTTTTGATTTAGGAACTGGCTGTTCTGCTACCGATACCATTGTTTTTTCTGTTTTTAACGCCTTAATTAACGATACCTTCTTTTTATGTCAAAGTGGTGAAGCCTTGCTTGATTTTGGCCCTGGACCTCCTGGTACACAGTATTTTTGGCAAAGTTTTACAGATACAATGGGTAATATAAGCCCATTGACAGGTAATGGGCAAACATATTGGGCAACAGCAGCGGGTCAATACTTTGGATATGCCTATTATCCTGGTTGTGGTGCATTAACCAGCGTGATGAACGTTTTGCCATGCGAAGCCAGTTGTAACTCAGATTTTTTCTTCCAAAGTCTTCCAACCGCTTGTTACGATTCTTCCTATTTTGGTGTAAATACGCCTTTAAATGGCACTAATTACACTTGGAATTTTGGTGATGGACATATTGAAACCAGTCAGGATTCCTATATTCAGCATTTGTACTATCACCAGGGTAATTACCAGGTTTCTTTAACGGTTTCTAATAGTTATTGTACCAATACATCAATCCAAACTATTTCAGTTGTTGGTGATTACCTCGCCGTTGACATTGGGTCGGATACTTTAATTTGCAATGACTATTTTTCAAGAAACATTGTTCCACAAGGCGGTGCTGCACCTTATTCATACTTTTGGAACTTGCCAGGAAGCACTACCGGACAAACCCCTCCCTTGCCAATTGGGGCCAATCAATACCTAACCTTGTTGGTGATGGATGCCAATGGTTGTATGAATTCGGATACAGCATATGTTTCGGTGGCTCGAGACACTCTGATCACTTTGCCTGCCTGTCAGGTTTTTCTTGAGCTTTGCGCTATAATGCCTGATGCGCTTTATTATAGTTGGAGCAATGGTGATACAAGCCAATGCATATCCCAAATTCTCAATGGCGATAATATTCTGACTTATGGTTATGCTCAGGCAGGTTGCACAGCTATCCATCAGTCATATGAATCCCTTCCTTGCGTAAACAATGATTCAATCTGGCCTGGGGATGCTAATAAAGATGGAATAGTCACCAATTTTGATATTTTGAATTTGGGAATGATATTTAATCAAACCGGACCATCCAGGGTAGATCAATCAATTGGCTGGTATGCCCATGCCACAACTTGGTGGCCTAACTTTTTCAATTATGGTGTCAATCATAATCAGGCAGATTGCAATGGAGATGGGTTGATTTCTGCTGATGATACCTTGGCGGTTTCACAGAATTATTTATTGACGCATCAAAAAACGGAGAATTCTGATTCATTAGCCAACGCTTTTCTATATGTACAGGCGGTAGAAGATACCCTTGGTTTGAGCCAACAAGCAGTATTTAAAGTAATGTTGGGGAGTTCGGATATGAGTTTGGACAGTGTTTATGGAGTTTCGTTTACATTGAATTATTCGGCTTTGGCATGTCAGCCGGCTACAGCCTATTTGGATTTTGATAATTCTTGGTTAGCACCACCCGGCAACCAACTTTCATTTCAGAAATCAAGCATTGGGAGCATAGATATTGCCTTGACAAGGATAGATCAAACAAATCAAAACGGATGGGGGGAGCTTGGTAATTTTGTAGTAGTTACGACGGATAATTTATCAGGGGTAACCGAGTTGAATGTTACATTAGAAGATGCAAGGGCCATAACCCGAAATGGAACAGAGATACTATTGGGGACGAGGAATGATTCCATTCAATTGGTAACGGGTATATCAGAACTTGAAAATTTAGCTAGATCGATTTTGGTTTTTCCAAATCCGGCTAGCAAACGGATACAGGTTAGGTCTTCCGTTATAGTGCAAAGCCTTGAGTTAATGGATATTTCCGGAAGAGTAGTTGTTAAAGAGGAAGGTAATTTCTTGAGTTTAGATGGGGTAGAAGCCGGGTATTACGAGATAAATGTAAGCACAAGTAAGGGGGAAGTTGTCAAGAAAGTGATGGTTGAGAATTAAGGTTTATTTTTGGGAAAAAGGGCAAGGGAAACCTTGCCCTTTTTGTTTTGAATAAGGGTGTAAAGGGCTTAGGAAAAAAAATCTAATAAAATTTGTTTTTCAAATAAATTTACAACTATCTTTGCACCCCTTTTCAGGACGAACGTTCTTTACTGGAAAGCCACGCGGATGTGGCGTAATTGGTAGCCGCACCAGACTTAGGATCTGGCGGAGCGATCCGTGGGGGTTCGAGTCCCTCCATCCGCACTAAACACGGAATGTGATTCCGAACAAAGTGAAAATAATTCACTCTGCTCAGAGTCACATTTTTTTTTGACAAAACTTCAAGAATTACATCGATACATGAATCTTACTCTTCAAAAAATTGACGATCTAACAGGTTTAATCTCTATTGAAATTGAAACTACAGACTACAATCCTGTTGTAGAAAAGGCCCTTAAAAACGCTCAGAAGCGAGTTCAGATGCCCGGTTTCCGTCCAGGTCATGTTCCAATGGGATTGGTTAAGAAACTGTATGGAAAGTCTATATTGGCTGAAGAGGTTAATGAGATTGGTTCCAAGGAGCTGATGAAATACATTGATGAGCAAAAATTGGAGTTAATAGGTTCTCCACTTCCAAGCGAATCGAAAGATTTTGAAGGTAGTTTTGAGAATCCTTCCAAGTTTGTTTTTCATTACGATATTGCATTTATCCCTTCTTTTGAGGTGAATTTGGATAAATCGAGAAAGTTCGAGCAAAAAATGGTTGGAATTTCCGAAACTATTTTGAATGAGGAAGTGGAAAAGCTAGCACAACGTTACGGCACTATGATTGATGTTCTTCGTCCGGAAAGTGATACCGATATGTTGTTTGTTGAGTTGCAAGAGGTGGATGGTGAGTCCAATGTTGTTGAAGGCGGTTACAAAAGAGACACTTTCCTTTCCTTGTACGGAGTAAATGATCAAGCTACAAAAGATGCTCTATATGGACTAAGTGTTGATTCGACTGTGGTAGTAGAGAGTAAGAACTTATCTGCCAATGAAAACGATGCTGCCTATCTTTTTGGAGTAGAGAAAGAGAAACTGGATACTGTTCCTGCTCAGTTGCTTTTAAAATTGACAAAAGTTCGTCAAAATACCAAAGCTGAGCTTAACGATGAGTTTTTTGCAAAACATTATCCGGATGGTTCTGTTAAAAGTGAGGACGATTTGAAAGAGGAGTTCCGCAAGCAAATTGCAGGATATTATGATAATGTAAGCGACCAAATGTTGTATTATTCTATTCAAAAGGATTTAATTGAAAATACACAAATGGTTCTTCCGGTGGATTTTTTGAGAAGGTGGTTGTTGGCTGTAGATAAAGATATCACTGTAGAAAAATTGAATTCTGATTTTCAACGGTATGCCAATGGCATCAAATGGGAATTAATTGAAGGGAAGCTTATCAGTCAATTTGGCATACAAGTTGGCCCGGAAGAATTGAATGAAGCAATCCGTAAAAATATTCGTGAAAGGTTCATGCAATACGGAATCAGTAACATTGATGACGAAACTGTGAACAAGGTTTTAATGCAGGAGATTAAGGATCAAAAGGCATTAAAAGCCCACCAAGATAGGGTATTGGATGCCAAAATCCTAGAAGTGGTGAAAGCCAACTGCACAATTGACATAGTTGAAGTTCCTGAGTCGGAATTTTTCCCAGTTGCCTAATTTTTGATGGCAATCCAATTGGATTTTTAGGAAAGAGATAAGAACATTAGGAAGTGGAAAAGTTCATAAATAGCTTTTTCTTGATTTCTTAGTGATACCTATCATCGCATATTGGAAATCTAATTAGGATTATTCATTAAAAAAAAACATTATGTACCCATTCAGAGAAGACGAATTTCGCAAGTATGCCATAAAGCACAAAGGCATAAACAGTAACGTATTTGACAAGTATTCTAAAATTACAGCTGATTATATTTCACCAACCATTATCGAGGAGCGTCAGCTAAACATTGCCACTATGGACGTGTTTTCACGTTTGATGATGGACAGGATAATATTCCTTGGTGTAGGAATCAATGATTACGTTGCCAACATTATTCAAGCTCAATTGCTTTTTTTGGAAAGTGTTGATGCTTCAAAAGATATTCAAATTTATATGAACACCCCAGGTGGATCAGTGTATGCCGGTTTAGGAATTTATGATACTATGCAATACATTAATCCAGATGTTGCCACAATTTGCACAGGAATGGCTGCATCCATGGGCGCTGTTTTACTTTGTGCAGGAGAAAAAGGGAAACGCACCGCATTAAAACATGCCAGAGTAATGATTCATCAGCCTTTAGGCGGTGCTGAGGGGCAGGCTTCCGATATTGAAATTACTGCCAGAGAGATTCAGAAACTTAAAAAAGAGTTGTATGAAATTATTTCTCGTCATTCCGGACAGGAGTATGATAAGGTATGGGCAGATAGCGATCGAGATTACTGGATGACTAGCTTCGAAGCGAAAGATTACGGAATGATTGATGAAGTATTAGAAAGGAAAGCTTAAAAAAAAGGGAGCCATTGGCTCCCTTTTTTTTTGATTTTTTTTTGGTCATCTAGGAGTAAAGAAATCCTTTTGGTCTTAAGTTTATAAAAACCGAAAGGTTGTTTATTAAAGCTGAATAATCGAAGCTAAATTCTGCTACCTTCGCAGCCGCTAAAATACAAATGAACGCACTCATTTCTTTGTCTGCCCTTGGCATAATTGCCATGTTATCGGAGTTGTTTAATTTTAAAAGAATCCTTTATCCTGTTGTATTGCTGGGCCTCTTGGTAGCATTTGGGCTTAATGTCATGGAATGGGGGCAATACAAAACTTGGTATGGGATGATGCTTGTTGATAAATTTGCCTTAGCTTTTTCAGGTGTTATAATATTAGTAGGATTGCTTTGGTTTTTATTGGTTTCAGAGCATCATTACGACGAAAGTCACACTAGTGATCATTTTGCAATTTTCCTTTTTGCTATGGCAGGAGCAATTGTACTTGTGTCATTTAGTAATTTAAGTATGTTGTTTATTGGTGTGGAAATTCTTTCCATTGCCATGTACATTATGGCTGCGAGCAAAAAATCAGATTTAGCCAGTAATGAATCGGGATACAAGTATTTTCTGATGGGATCGTTTGCAACAGGATTTTTATTGTTTGGTATAGCATTGATTTACGGGGCAACCGGGACTTTTGATTTGACTAAAATTACTGCTTTTGTTGCGGATAATAAAAATCATCTTCCTTCTATTTTTTATGCAGGATTACTTATGATGTTGGTTGGTCTTTCATTTAAGGTATCGGCTGTTCCTTTTCATTGGTGGGCTCCGGATGTTTACACTGGTGCACCTACATTAGTTACTGCATTTATGTCAACTATTGTAAAAACAGCTGCATTTGCTGCTTTTTTAAGGTTGTTTTACACTTGTTTTGCTGGTGTAGACTCTTTTTGGAGTCAAGTTGTAGTATTAATTTCAGCAGCTACAATTCTGTTGGGAAATATTACAGCCCTTGTTCAAAATGACTTCAAACGGATTTTAGCCTATTCAAGTGTTGCACATGCAGGTTACATGCTCATGGCAATTCTTGCAAATAATTCTAAAAGTGGCAGTAGCATGCTGTATTATTCTTTGGCTTATTCTATTTCATCCTTAGCAGCCTTCGGGATTCTATTGGCAGTTGCCAAGGTTAAGGGAAATACACAAGTATCTTCCTTTAAGGGGTTAGCCAAGTCGAATCCAACTTTGGCATTTGTAACTATTGTGGCCATGCTTTCCTTGGCCGGTATTCCTGCTACAGCTGGATTCTTTGCTAAATATTATGTTTTTACAGCGGTTATAGCAAATCATTACACCGGTTTGGCTTTGATAGCTATTTTGGGTTCTTTAATCAGTGTATTCTATTATTTAAGAATAATCATTGTCATGTTTGAGGGTGAGGAAGGTCAAGAAATTGAACAAGGGGTAGCTACCAAAGTGTTATTACTTTCTTGTGCGGTTCTTACCATTTTATTTGGCATAATGCCGGATTGGATCATAGGATTACTTAGCTAAATATTTTTTGTTTTTTTCTTTCCTCCATTGTTTGACTGAGAGATACTAAGCGCTTTATTCTAACATGGCTGAGTGGCAAGGTAAGACTAGGGGTGGTTTGTTGGGGTACCAGATTTTTGTTTGGTTACTGAAGCGTTTTGGGCTCAATGCGGCCTATTTGTTACTCTATTTTGTTGCATTTTACTTTATCCCATTTGCACCAAAGGCCACCAAAGCATTGTTTCAGTTTTATCGAACTCGCTTAGGATATGGCTTATTCGCAACTTGCATAAGTATTTACAGGAATTATTATGCTTTCGGACAATCCTTAATTGATAGGGTGGCAATTAAGTCTGGAATTAGTAAGAAGTTTAGCTATTATCATGATGGGGATGAGAATCTTTCTGCTTTGGTAAAGGAGGGAAAAGGTGGTTTTCTAATTAGTGCCCATATTGGAAATTGGGATATCGCAGGATTCTTTATGAAACGATTGAATGGGAAAATTAATATTGTTATGTATGATGAAGAACACAATCAAATCAAGGAATACTTGAAAAGTGTTGGTGAAACGTCTTCTGTAAACATTATTCCGATCAAGGACGATTTTAGTCACATCATTGCCATAAAAAATGCGTTGTCTGAAGGTGAATTAATTACTATGCATGGTGATCGATTTAGGGAGGGTAATCGGACCATAAAGTTGAAATTTTTAGGGGAGGATGCTTTTTTCCCTCAAGGCCCTTTTTTGTTGGCAACTAAGTTTAAAGTGCCTGTTTCTTTTGTGTTTTGTGTGAAAGAATCTAAGTATCATTATCATTTATTTGCAACTCCGGGTAAGGTGTTTTCGTCTGTTGAGGAACTATCTTCCGTATATTCCTTGGGATTGGAAGAAAAAATAAGGAAGTATCCCATGCATTGGAACAATTATTATGACTTTTGGAAAAATCCCAATGAGTCTTAATTGGAAATAGTGTTCCTTTGTGCTATTACTAAACCATCGAATTATTAGAGATTGGCAAAAAAGAAATTACAACGTTTCGCAGAAGTTGAAACCTTTGGGAATACTTTCCATTTAGGGTATGAAGAGTCTTTATTAGGACACAGTCTAAAGGGGAAATGGAAAAAGGATTTTTTTAAGAATGATCATCCATTGGTTTTGGAACTTGGCTGCGGAAAGGGAGAATATACCGTTGGTCTTGGTCAACGTTTTCCGGAAAAAAATTTTTTGGGGATAGATGTAAAAGGCGCTAGGTTATGGAAGGGGGCAAAATTCGCATGGGAAAACAATTTAAAGAACATTGGATTTGTAAGATCAAGAATTGACTTTATTCAAAGTTTATTTGGTTCTAATGAGGTAGATGAAATATGGATTACCTTTCCTGACCCTCAACCACAAGATAGTAGAGAAAACAAAAGATTAACCGGACCTAATTTTTTGGTTAGGTACAAAACTTTTTTAAAAGCCGGAGGGATAGTCCATTTGAAAACAGATAATCATGGCCTATTTGATTATACAGTAGCCTTGTGCAATGCAGTTGGAAATCCAATAGAATTTGCAACCAATGACTTGTATGCTCAATCGGATGATTCTAATCCTACTGTTTTGGAGGCAAAAAGCATTCAAACTTATTACGAAGGAAAATACCTGGCTAAATCAATTACAATTTGTTATTTAAAATTTCGCTTGGCCTAATAGCATTCCTATGAGAATCCTTATAATAAACGGACCTAATTTAAACTTGCTTGGGAAAAGGGAACCATCCATTTATGGGGACCTTAGTTTTGATCAGTATCTGGAAGAGTTAAATAAGGAGTTCAACGAACGTATTGATTACTTCCAGAGCAATGTGGAAGGAGAATTAATTAACAAAATTCATGAATTTGGATTTTCAAATGTTGGTATTATTCTAAATGCTGGGGGGTATTCTCATACCAGTGTGGCTATTTCGGATGCAATTGCAGCAATTGAATCACCTGTTGTTGAGGTTCATATTTCCAATGTGTTCGCTAGGGAAGAGTATCGTCACCACTCCTTGTTAAGCAAGAATTGCAAAGGGGTTATTGTAGGTTTTGGATTATCCGGTTATCGGATGGCCATACAGTGGTTGTTGAATACTTACCAAAAATCAGCGAAATAGGTTCAGTGCTTTCTGTAAATTTGTACTTGTGAAGTACATCCGATTAATCATTTTCATTGTTGGAATTCTCCTGCCAAACTTAATTTCTGAGTTTGCCTTTTCTTGGGGCTTCTTTGGACATCAGCGTATTAATCGCATGGCTGTAATGACCTTACCACCTGAAATGGTTGGATTTTACAAACGACATATTGATTTTATCACAGAGCATGCTGTTGACCCTGATAAACGCAGGTATTCAAATAAGGATGAAGCTGCAAGGCACTACTTAGATGCAGATCATTATGGCCAAGAGCCTTTTAAAGCCCTTCCCAAACGTTGGAAGGATGCAGTGGCAAAATTTACTGAAGATACCCTTAAAGCTTATGGAATAGTTCCTTGGCATATCGAAAAAATGTACTATCGTTTAAAGGATGCATTTATAAAACAAGATGTAGATCGTATTCTAATTGTTTCTGCTGAAATAGGTCATTACATAGCAGATTCCCATGTTCCATTACATACAACCGAAAACTATAACGGACAATTGACAGGTCAAAGGGGAATTCATGGATTTTGGGAAAGTAGAATTCCGGAATTAAAGGCTGAAGATTATGATTATTTGGTAGGTAGAGCAAAGTATATCCAAAATCCGCTTGATCTGGCCTGGAGTGCCGTTAAAGAAAGTTTTGCAGCTAAAGATTCTGTTCTTGACTTTGAACGTAAGCTTAATGAGTCATTCCCGAAAGATAGAAAGTATAGCATAGAATCAAGGGGAGCAACTACTATTCAGGTTTATTCCGTTGAATATACAAATGCATACAATCAAATGCTCAATGGTATGGTTGAACGAAGAATGAGATCCTCCATACTAGCTGTTGGAAGTCTTTGGTACACTGCCTGGGTGGACGCAGGAAAGCCTAATTTGGAAAAGTTTTACAACAAGGAAGTTTCTGATTCATTAAAAAGGGAATTGGCACAGGAAGAAATTTTAAACGCCGGTGAATCGAAATCTCTTGGTAGGGATTGTGAACATTGATTGGATGTACTTCATCTGTTTGAGTTTTGTGTAAGTAAACACCAGTAATTTGTGGACAAGGATAAAAAATTTGGTGATTATATAAAAGGGAGAGGGGCCCAAATTGTAACTGCTAACCGCTTTCTAAAAACACATTATGATTCTTCCGGCTTAGATGGAATTGATTCACCGGATGATTTTTCTAAGTCCACCCGGTACTTTGTTGAAAATCCTAAACAAATCGTCAATAAAGTGGATAGTCCCGATGTATTTCTGGATTATTCCGTTAATCCTTATCAGGGATGCGAACATGGTTGTATCTATTGTTATGCTCGGAATTCGCATCAATATTGGGGTTTTAGTTCAGGATTAGATTTCGAGCAGAATATAATAGTCAAGCAGAATGCACCTCAATTATTAAGAGAGTTTTTTGATAAGAACTCTTGGCGACCTGCTACAATTGCCGTTTCTGGTAATACAGATTGTTATCAACCATGTGAAAGCAAGTTTAAGTTGACAAGAGGCCTTCTGGAGGTGTTTTTGGAATATAAAAACCCGGTAGGAATAATTACAAAGAATGCCTTGATTGCCAGGGATATCGATCTGCTAAAAGAATTGGCCAAGGATAATTTGGTTCATGTGATGGTGAGTATTACAACATTGGATGAAGAATTGAGAAGAAGCATGGAGCCTAGGACTGTCAGTGGCAAGAAGCGTTTAGAGATACTTTCTGAATTGTCTGAAAATGGCATTCCATGCGGTGTTTTGGTTGCTCCAATAATTCCGGGTTTGAATAGCATGGAAATCCCGGAAATATTAAATGCAGCCTCCCAAGCCGGTGCAGTAAATGCCGGTTACACCATGGTAAGACTTAATGGTGATATTGCGACCTTATTTCAAGATTGGATTGAAAAAACCTTTCCTGATAAAGCCCAAAAAGTTTTAAGTCAAATCGCCGATTGTCATGGTGGAAGCCTTCAGGATAATCGGTTTGGTATCCGGATGAGAGGTGAAGGAAAAGTGGCAGAGGCTATTCGTCAACTATTCAAAATATCCTATGCAAAATCATTTCAAGGAAAGAAGGCACATACATTAAATCATTCCTTGTTTAAACGTCCTCCAAAACATGGGCAAATGGAGCTCTTTTGATTATTGCACCAACAGTATTTTTAGTATGTTTGCAACCTTTCCTACGAAAATTGAAATTTAGAAAAGAAATAATCATTGGCCTGGTGGTAATTTTAACCGCAGGTGCCTCCATTTGGGGAGTTAATTTCCTAAAAGGTAACGACGTGTTTACCAAGGAGTTAATATTTAATGTTATCTACGATAGGGTAGATGGCCTGGTTGAAACAAGCCCGGTATTTTTGAATGGTTTGAAAGTTGGCCAAGTCAAAGAAATTGGACTTGCATCTGATAATTCAGGACGGATTTTGGTCAAAGTCATGATTTTTGACAGAAACCTGCAAGTGCCTGAAAATTCTGTTTTTAAGCTTACTTCTAATAGTGTGCTTGAACCCAAAAATCTTCAATTGATTTTGGGGGATACCAAATCCGGAAAGTTTTTAAAGACAGAGGATGAAGTGGTTGGTATCTATGAGCAAGGATTGATGGAGAAGTTTGATCCACTGGAAAAAAAGGTGGAGGCAGTCATTGATAACGTTAACAAAATTTTGGAAGGAGTTAAAACCATTTTGGATCCTAAGGTTCAGGAAGGATTAAAACGAACATTGGAAAATTTGGATAAAACCATGACCAACCTTGAAAAAACTTCGGTAACACTTGATGCAACTATGGTGGATGCCAATGCAAGATTAAAAAAGATTTTGGGAAATGTTGAAAATTTGACAACAACCTTGGACAATAACAAAGGAAAAATCGCCAATTTATTAGATAATCTTAGCAGTGTAAGTGATAGCTTGAAAGCTGCTCGTTTGAAAACTACCATTAACAATGCATCTGCTGCTATTGATCAATTGAATAATACCTTGGCACAAATAAATAGTGGTCAAGGCTCACTAGGTAAATTAGTGAAAGATGAAAAGCTATACAATGATTTGGATCGTTTAGCATTGGACCTGGATTCATTGCTTACCGATGTAAAAGCCCATCCTTCAAGATATGTTAAGATTTCCGTCTTTGGTGGAAAAAAAGAAGAAGGACATAAGCTTCAAATGAAAGAAGAAAAATAACCTAACGTTTTAATATACAGGAAACTATGCAATTCGGAATAACAAATGTGATTTTTCTGGTTCTGCTAGGTGTAACAGGTTTTGTTGCATTTAAAAAGTATGCCAGCTTGATTCGTAACATCCGTTTAGGTAAGGATTTAAATCGAAATGATCGGTTGGGTGATCGACTCAATGTTTTATTGAGGGTCGCTCTAGGCCAATCGAAGATGGTGGTTAGGCCGGTTGCCGGAATTTTTCATATATTCGTTTATGTGGGATTTATTATCATTAATGCAGAGTTGCTGGAGATTATTGTTGATGGCGTTTTTGGTACTCATAGGGCATTTAGTTTTTTAGGCCCCGTTTATACCATTCTGATTAATTCGTTTGAAATACTTGCTGTGCTTGTTATCTTGGGTTGCTTGGTTTTTTTGGCGCGAAGAAATGTTGTTAAATTGAAGCGTTTGAATATGAAGGAATTGGTTGGATGGCCAAGAAACGATGCTAACATTATCCTCATCACTGAAGTTTGCCTGATGTCTGCCTTTCTGATTATGAATTCGGCAGATTGGTATCTTTCAACCCAAGTTTCAAAATTTCCTGTTGTAGTTAAAGAGTTTGGATTGGAACATTACGCCCACAGCGGAGTAAGTGAAAATGCCTTTTTACTCTCTCCATGGATTAGTGGATGGATGCCCGGAATTAATTATATAGTATACATTGAGCGTTTTTGTTGGTGGTTTCACATTATTGGAATTTGCGGGTTTATTATGTACCTTCCATATTCTAAGCACCTTCATATTTTGTTTTCTTTTCCCAATGTGTTTTATTCCAATTTGGAGCCAAAGGGTAAATTCAATAACCTGGAAAGTATTACCAATGAAGTGAAAGCAGTATTTGACCCTTCTTTCACACCACCGGCAGATGCAGTTCCAGGAAAATTTGGTGCAAAGGATGTTTCTGATTTAACTTGGAAGCAATTACTTGATTCTTATACCTGCACTGAGTGTGGACGATGTACCAGTGTTTGTCCGGCAAATACTACCGGTAAACTATTATCTCCTCGCAAAATAATGATGGCAACCAGGGATCGCCTTGAAGAGGTTGGAAGAGGTCTCGATACCCAAGGCCCTGATTTTAAGGATGAAAAGTCTTTGTTGCATGATTATATTACTCCTGAAGAATTATGGGCTTGTACCTCTTGCAATGGTTGCACAGAAGCTTGTCCGGTAAATATAGATCCATTGAGTATTATTATTGATTTGCGTCGGTATTTGGTTATGGAAGAGTCAGCTCCTCCAAGTGAATTAGCAACGGTTTTTGCCAATATGGAAAACAACGGGGCTCCTTGGCAATTTAGCCCGGCAGACCGACTAAATTGGGCAAATGAAAATTAATTGTTGAACCTGAAAATCCGAATTGAATGAGCGAACTAAAAGTAAAAACCATGGCAGATTGCCTTGCTAATGGTGAAACTCCAGAAATCTTGTTTTGGGTTGGTTGTGCCGGTAGCTTTGACGACAGAGCAAAGAAAATTACCAAAGCCATCGTTAAAATATTGAATAAAGTAGAAATGTCTTTTGCTGTACTTGGAACAGAGGAGTCTTGCACCGGTGATCCTGCAAAACGTGCCGGACACGAATTCTTGTTTCAAATGCAGGCAATGAACAATATAACTGTGATGAATGGATATGGTGTCCAAAAAATCGTGACCGGTTGTCCTCATTGTTTTAATACCTTAAAAAATGAATATCCAGCCCTAGGAGGAAACTATGAAGTTATTCATCATACTCAGCTTATTCAACAACTTATCAATCAAGGTAAGCTAAAAGTGGAAGGTGGAAATTTTAAAGGTAAAAAGATAACCTTCCACGATCCCTGTTACCTCGGTAGGGCAAATAATGAGTATGAAGCCCCCCGTGAAGTAATTGCGAAACTAGATGCTGAATTGGTTGAGATGAAACGAAGCAAAGCTAACGGCTATTGTTGTGGTGCAGGAGGAGCTCAAATGTTTAAAGAGGCAGAGCATGGCGATAAAGAAGTTAACATTGAACGTAGCGAAGAGGCCTTGGCACTTGAACCAGCTATCATCGCTGCCGGTTGTCCTTTCTGCAATACCATGATGACCGATGGGGTTAAGCACTTTGAAAAGGAAGAATCAGTTAAAGTTTACGACGTAGCAGAACTAATTGCTCAGGCTGCTGATTTGTAAAATTGTTAAGGCTTTAGGGCTGAAAAAGGGAAAGAAGGAATGCCATCGTTTCGTAGTAAATTGGTTTATTGGGTTACCAAAGGAGTCGTAAAAACGTTCTATAATCCTCATTCGTCTATTCAACGAATTCGTAAGGAGTTTGTAATTACAACCAAATTAATACCTCAACGCAGTGCAGGTAAATTCGAATCCGTTACCGTGGATGGAATTCCTTCTTTGTGGGTAATTCCGGATAAAATTACCAGCTCAAAAGTCGTTCTGTATTTTCATGGAGGTGGTTATTCTGTTTGTGGGCCTGAAACACACAAGAATATGTGTAGTATTATGGCCAAGGAGTCAGGTTTAAAGTTTCTGTTAATCGATTATCGACTTGCCCCTGAAAATCCTTTCCCTGCAGCAATTGAGGATGCCTTAAAAGCTTATTCATGGCTGCTTAAAACCTATGATGCCTCTCAAATTATTTTTGGTGGCGATTCTGCTGGTGGTGGACTTACCGTTTCAACCTTGCTAAGTTTGAAAGACCAGGGTAAGAAGTTGCCTTACAAAGCATTTTGCCTATCTCCTTGGCTTGATTTGGCTTCAACCGGCCCTTCCTATCAAACCAATCGTAATAGCGATGCCTACATCGATTATGCCAGTATTAGACGTTGGTCCAAGTTTTATGCCGAAGAATCTATGCATAAACATCCCCTCGTTTCTCCATTGTACGGCGATTTAACCGGCCTGCCTCCAATGATGGTGCAGGTAAGTAGTATCGAAATACTCATGTCTGATAGTGTTGAGTTCGCCAAAAAAGCCAAAGAAGCAGGAGTAGATATGGACCTTGAAATTTGGGAGGATATGGTTCATGTTTGGCAAATGTGGACAGGAATTTTACCGGAAGCACTTCAATCCATTCAAATGTTGGCCAAATTCATTAAATCCTAGCTTACCCCTTTTCGGTTTAGTTGTTGGGTTTGCCTTTTTCAATTTGTTTTTTCCTATTACATTTGCAGTACTTTGAAAACAAAAATTCTATTAACCGTTTTTTTAAGCTCCTTGCTCTTTCTGCTTTTTGCTTGTAACAGCGAAAAAAGCCTGGTAACATATACCGTCGAACAAGGGAATCTGAAAAAAGTACTTAGTTTTCAAGGCGATTCTGCCAAACATAAATTGGCTAAAGAAGTGGTCTTTTCTTTAAATGACCAAAAGGTTTCAGAAATTAACTTTAAAAAAGGACTCTTGAATGGTGCCTGGATTACTTATTGGGAGAACGGCCGTGTTAAGGAGGAAGGAAACTATTCCAAAGGTCTGAAAAATGGAGTTTTTAAATATTATGATTCCAAAGGGAAATTATTGCTTGAAGGTGAAATGAAAAATGGATTAAAGGATGGTGTTTGGATAACTTGGTACGATGAAACCCAAAAGGAAGAGGAAAGAACCTATAAAAATGACCAATTGGAAGGCAAGTATAGTTATTGGTTCATAGATGGTAGTTTGAAAAAGGAAGAGTTTTACGAACAAGGAAAAAAACTCAAGGAAACTGTTTATCAATAAGGATTCCTAAATCTCCGCTTATGAAAATCGGTATTGTTTGTTATCCCACCTATGGAGGCAGTGGCGTTGTCGCTACCGAATTAGGAATGGCTCTTGCCCAAAAGGGACATGAAGTTCATTTCATTACCTATAGCATGCCTTTTCGATTAGATCAATTTTTACCGAATTTGCATTATCACGAGGTTACGGTTAATGACTATCCTCTTTTTGATTATCAGCCGTATGAGTTAATTCTGGCAAGTAAATTAGTGGACGTGGTAAAATATGAAAAACTCGATTTACTGCATGTTCATTATGCCATTCCGCATGCATCTGCTGCCTATATGGCCAAACAAATCCTGGCCTCTCAAGGGGTAAAAATTCCATTTATTACAACCCTGCATGGAACAGATATTACTTTGTTAGGTAAGGATGAATCGTTTGAACCGGTTATTTCTTTTGTTATTAACCAAAGTGACGCGGTTACCGCTGTTTCTGAAAGCCTTAAACAGGAAACCTATCAACACTTTGCTACTAATCGTTCCATTGAAGTTATTCCAAACTTTATTGAATTGGACTTGTATCAACATCCAAATTTGGGTTGTGCAAA
Organism: Bacteroidia bacterium; assembly: GCA_019695265.1. NCBI lineage: Bacteria > Pseudomonadati > Bacteroidota > Bacteroidia > Bacteroidia bacterium. The sequence goes on from JAIBAJ010000059.1 coordinate 20,885, forward strand.
AGAACGTTACGCTCCTAACGGAGAAAAAATATTGATGCATATCTCTAATTTTAGGCCGGTAAAACGAGTGGAGGATGTGCTAAGAGTGTTTTCTAAGGTTCGAACTGAAATTCCTGCTAAGCTATTATTGGTTGGTGATGGTCCGGACAGGCATAAAATGGAGGCATTGTGTCGGGAATTAAACACCTGCGACGATGTGAAATTTTTGGGAAAAATGAAAGGTACCGAGGATATTCTTTCCTTGGCCGACCTCTTTCTTTTAACCTCTGAAACGGAAAGTTTTGGATTGGCTGCCTTAGAAGCCATGGCTGCCAAAGTACCTGTGGTTTCAACCAATACGGGCGGTATTCCAGAAATTAATGTACATGGCTTTAGTGGTTTGTTAAGCAAGGTTGGGGATGTAGAATCCATGGCTAAAGATGCCGTTTACATCTTGTCCGATGTTCAAAGACATAAACAGTTTAAAGAAAATGCCTTCCAACAAGCCCAGAAATTTACCCTCGAGATCGTCTTACCTCAATACGAAAAGCTTTATAAATCAGTCGTAGGAATTAACTAAGAATGACAAGGTTAACAGAAATTTAAGTTTTTTTTTGAAAAAGGTTTGGATTTCAGAATATTTCTATTTTTGTCCCAATCAAGTCATCGAGGTTAAAGATAAAAAAGTACTTATGGAAGGTTACGAAAATCAAGACAGGGAAATATTCTCAAAAGCGGTTAAAGCAGGTAAGCGCACTTACTTTTTTGATGTTAAATCAACAAGATTGGATGACTACTACCTGACTATCACCGAGAGCAAGAAGAAATTCGATATGGACGGAAGATTCACCTACGTAAAACATAAAATTTTTCTGTACAAAGAGGATTTTGAAAAATTCAAGGGAGGATTGGAAGAAGTAATGGAGTACATCCTTCGTGAGCGTCCTGACATGCCCGTTAGGAATAACAATGGCATCCCGGATGGCAATTCCTACAATTCCAATGTGGATTTCGAGGATCTAGGATAATCAGTTTTTAAACTTTAGCTTTAC
>JAIBAJ010000060.1 GCA_019695265.1 Bacteroidia bacterium
CTATACTCCTTTAAATTAGAAACCCTGTCTTCTCCAAACTTTTGGAAGCTAATCATTTCTGCAAAGGTGTCGAACGATCCGGAGGACCCGATTAATTCGGTAGTTGGAAATTGCTTTAAAGCGTTAAACAACACTTGCAACTCGGTCTCAAACAACAACTGAATAGTCTCTATTTCGGAAGGTAAAATGGGGTTTTGGTGTTTAAACCGATCGTATAACCTGGAAACTCCCAAATCGAAGGAATGCTTCCAGAAATAGCGATTCCTGTTACAAATGATAAACTCGCAGCTTCCACCGCCAATATCCAAAATAAGAGAATTGTGTTCCGACAAAGCACCACTAAGTTGAACTCCACGGTAAATTAATTCCGCTTCTTGCTGACCATCAATGATAGTTACTGAAATACCGCAACTACTTTTTACATCTTCAACAAACTGAACCCCATTGCCGGAGGAACGAATGGCAGAAGTAGCAAAGGCAAAAACCTTATCAACAGCCAAATCCTTACTAATGGCTGCGTACTTTTGCATGGCCTCCAGCCCTCGTTGGTAAGGCTTCTCCAAAATCAAACCCAGGTTAATTCCTCCTTCTCCCAATTTTACAGGGATTTTCTCCTGATGCAATTTCCCAACCACTTCCCTGCCACGGGTTTCAACAACCAATAAATTAAAGGTATTGGTTCCTAAATCGATGATACTTATCCTTGCCACGCTACGAAAATACACCAATCCATCGACAAGGTTACAAATTTCGATGGAAGCCCATTTCTGAAAATACTCCTGTCTAAAATCATCCAAAAATACCGGTATACATTTAGCATCCCAAAAAACTTTGCTTTACATTTGGAATCTCTAAATTATTTGGAATGAAACCCAATTACATCGCGCTATCCATTCCGGTTTTCTTTATTCTCATCGGAGTTGAATTACTGGTTTGTTGGTTACAAGGCAAAAAGTATTATCGATTAAACGATAGTCTTTCTAACCTTGCACAAGGTATTGGACAACAGGTTACCGGTATCTTCTTCAAAATTATTCTAGGATTCGGATATATTTATTTATACAATAACTATCGGTTCTATACCCTTCCTAACACTGCATTGGTTGTTTTTTGTATGTTTTTGGGAGTTGACTTTTTTTACTATTGGTTTCACCGGATGAGTCATGAGATTAATGCATTGTGGGCGGCACATATCGTTCATCACCAAAGTGAAGATTATAACCTAACTGTTGCCCTTCGGCAAAGCTGGTTTCAGGGCTTTTTCTCCATGTTCTTTTACTATCCATTAGCACTTATTGGCTGCGATCCCATTACGTTTGCAGCCCTTAGTTCGTTTAACACCTTGTATCAATTTTGGATTCATACTCAAACAATTGGAAAACTCGGACCTTTGGAATGGATATTCAATACACCCAGTCACCACCGGGTTCATCACGGCAGTAATCCCAAATATATTGATAAGAACCACGCAGGCTCCTTAATTATTTGGGATAGAATTTTTGGAACTTTCCAGGAAGAAGATGAAGAAGTATATTACGGAATCACCAAGCCATTAAACAGTTGGAATCCGGTTTGGGCCAATTTCCATTATTGGGCCGAGCTATGGGAATTGGCTAAAAAAAGTCCCGGAATTTGGAACAAAATTTTAGTGTTTATTATGCCTCCGGGATGGCAGCCCAAAGAATTGGGAGGAATGCAATATCCAAAAGAAATTGATAAAACCCATTACCATAAATACGATGTTCGCAGCAGTAGGAGCATTAATAGTTATTCTTTTTTCCAATTTATTCTCCTGTTAGTAGCCGCCTCCATTTTATTGTTTGTGGAAAAAGAATTAGCTAGTTTCCAGGTATATGGAATTGCAACCGGAGTTATTTTAGGTTTATTGGCAATAGGAGCCTACTTTGAAAACCACCGTTGGGCAATATGGTTGGATATTTTTCGGCTTGTTTTGACCTTGGTCATTCTATTGACAATAGAGGCAGAGTGGCTAAGATACAGTTCCATTCTATTTGGAATTTCCATTTTGGTTTGGGCGAAGATGGCATTTAGTAAACATCCGGAATTGGTTTAAGTCTTGAAAAACAGTTTAATTGTTATCACTGGCCCAACTGCCAGTGGAAAAACCGACTTAGCTATTCAGGTTGCCAAAAAATGGAACACAGAAATCATTTCGGCCGATTCACGCCAAATTTTCAAAGGCATGGAAATTGGCAGTGCATTTCCTTCTCCTGAGCAATTAAGCGAAGTTAAACATCACTTTATTGGGGAATTGGAACTAACAGAGAAGTTCAGTGCAGGTGATTTTGCCCAGGAAGCTCAGAAGCGAATCAAAACCTTGTTCAACAGCCATGAAAAAGTTGTTGTTGTTGGAGGCTCCGGCCTATACATCAAAGCTTTGTTGGATGGAATGGATGAATTACCTCCGGTTCTCGACTCCATTCGTAATCAACTCAATGAAGAATTACATAAGAATGGATTAGCGGTTTTAACTGAAGAACTAAAAAATGCAGATCCTGTCTATTATGAGCAGGTGGATAAAAACAATCCTCAGCGCATTATTCGGGCTTTGGAAATTTACAGAACAACCGGTTTACCATTTAGTAGTTTCAGATCCGGAAAAAAAGAAAGTGTTTTCCCTTATAACCTTTATGCCATTGACCTTCCAAGGGAAGAATTATACCAACGCATTAATAACCGAGCCGAATTGATGATGAAGCAAGGGTTCTTAGAGGAAGTTACAAGGCTAAAAAGCTTTAGAACCCACAATGCCTTAAATACCGTTGGATATAAAGAATTACTTGACTATTTAGATGGTCAAATGAGCCTTGAACAATCCATTGAAAAATTAAAGCAACATACCCGAAATTTTGCGAAAAGACAACTTACCTATATTAGGCATCAACTCGATGCAAAGTGGATCAATCCAAACACATGGGAATTGGATACGTAAAAATTTGTGGTAATTAGATAATAGCTTTTTCCAGTATTTCTTCTTCTTTTTGAGGTTCCTGACCTGCCAATCGTTCAAACTCGCTTTGATATTTTTCATGATTGGTTCTCATCAACAAATCCCAAAAATTAAAATATAATCCATAATTGCAATTAACCAATCGATGGTGCATATTATGGTGAGTACTGGTATTATTCAATCGACCCAGGGGATGCCGCAAAAAACCTTTGGGATATAACTCATAACCCAAGTGACCAAGTACATTCATCATGGTCATATACATTAAGAAAACCAATATTGCCAGCATATGCATGGGCATAATAAAAAGCAAAATTGGAATAATTGCAGCCTCTAAAAAAGCTTCAGTTGGATGAAAAGAAAATGCAGCCCAAGGACTGGGATTGTTGCTGAGATGATGAACCTTGTGTACATGAGGAAAAACCCATTTTAGGTGCATAAACCGATGAGCCCAATAAAAATAAGTGTCATGAATGAATATAGCAGCCACAATAGTGAAAAAGAAATAAGCCCAGCTATGCTCATTAAAATCCTGATAGGTATGAAAAATCCCATACTGTTTCCCCCAAAACACCAAGATCCCATTTAAAGCGAAAATAAACATGGTGGCTACGGAATAACCCACCTCCATCCAAAGTTTTTTCTTTTCCCAATCTCTTTTCTGTATGCGTTTATGAGCGAACCTGGCCTTCCATATCACATAAAAAATCAAATAGGCTAAACCGGCAAGAACAACATAACGAATTAAGTTAGCGGCATAAATCTTAGCACCAACTTCAAGGGCCTTTTCCAACATTTTAAGAAAATTGAATGTACAAAAATAAACCATCCCCCTGGATTAAAACTAAGTTTTAACCAGGGGGATGGACAAAGAATGTTAAAAAATTATTTAACGGATACTTTTACTACTTCACCGGCAATAGAACGTAGGAAATACAATCCTGATTGCAAGGAAGAAACATCTGCCTTAGTGGCATTGTTTAGATTTAAAACTACCCTTCCTGAAGCATCTAACAATTGACCGGTAACTGCTTTGGTAAAGTTAATTTCCTGAGAAGCAGGATTTGGATATACCTCAAAAGCTGCCTTTCCGGAAACTGAATTAATACCAGTAAAAATGGAAGAAGAAACAGTAATGTCATCAATAGTGATATAAGGTCTTGAACCCACTCCTGTATTGGATTGGTAGGCTTTCCAACGCAATTGAACCAAAGCCTGGTTATTAAAACTGGCAGGTAAAACAATTCCGGAGAAACTTTGAACTGAGTTATTGGCTGCACCGGCAGAAGTATAGGTAGTTCCGGCAATATCGGTCCATGCGCTTGTTGAATCAGGACGAGCTTGAAGAATCATATCATACACTCTTGGGGTTGGAGTTCCATTGGATTGAACGGCAGTACCGGCTTTCCAACTAACGGTCAAGCCTTCGCGATTGGAAGAATTTAATGTTACCAAAACAGCACCGGCTTTACCACCAACTGTACCATTTGCATCTACTGAATCGCATTGCAAATCGCTTTGGTTGTTTTGAGTATTAATGAAGGCAACACCGGAATCACCGCGGCCAATAATACGGCTACGAGCAGTTAAGTTGTAATAACATTTCCAATCTGCAGAAGGATCATCAGCAGAAGTTGGATCGGTAGAAGCCAAAGTATATTGTTTAAATTTAATCCCGGCAGGATATGTTCCGGGAGCAGTTGCAGGGTCCCATGTGGTAAAAGAAAAATCACCACTTCCTAAGTTCCATACGGCTTGTCCGTAGGTTACAGTCACCGACAAAAGTGCAGTTGCAAGAATTGCGTAAAGTTTTTTCATTCGAATTTTAATTTGAGCAAAATTAGAGAATTTACCTGAATTTATTTAAGCAAATCCAAAAGGTATTGTCCATAACCGCTTTTTAAGAGCGGTTGCGCTACCTCCCGCAGTTGGATTTCATCAATGAAACCCATTCTCCAGGCTATCTCTTCAATACATCCAATTTTTAAACCTTGCCTTTCTTCAATCACTTGAACAAATTGTCCGGCTTGCATTAGCGATGCAAAAGTGCCTGTATCCAACCAAGCGGTTCCACGATCCAAAACAGCCACTTTTAAATTTCCTTGTTTCAGGTAATGTTTATTTACATCGGTAATTTCATACTCTCCTCTGGCACTAGGTTCTAAATTTTTAGCTATTTCAATTACTGAATTGTCGTAAAAGTACAATCCCGGAACAGCGTAATTGGATTTAGGCTTAAGTGGCTTTTCTTCAATTGACAAAGCATTAAAATCTTTATCAAACTCTACTACACCATATCTTTCAGGGTCGCTAACATGATATGCAAACACCACCCCGCCTTCCGGATTATTGATTTCCTTTAACATTTTCCACATACCGGAACCATAGAAGATATTATCACCCAAAATCAAGGCACATTTATCCTTTCCAATAAACGATTCTCCAATTACAAATGCCTGGGCAAGTCCATTAGGTACTTCCTGCACTTCGTAACTGAATTTACAACCAATTCTGCTACCGTCGCCCAATAGTTTTTCGAAATTGGGCAAATCATGGGGAGTACTGATAATTAAAATCTCCCTAATTCCGGCCATCATCAATACCGACAAGGGGTAATAAATCATGGGTTTGTCGTATACCGGCATTAACTGTTTACTTACAGCCAAAGTTAAGGGATGCAACCTAGTGCCGCTACCACCGGCTAAAATGATTCCTTTCATCGTTTATTTATGTGAAGCTTTGTGTAAAATATCTTTTTCCTTAGTACTTAAACTATCGTAACCAGAACGTGAAATCTTGTCCAAAATCGCATCTATTTCTTTCTGACTGCTTATTTTCCTTTCATTATATTCTTCATCGGTCATAGGTCTTCGATGGCTAACCTTCATTTTAGGTTTGGAGGTAAAGGTAAAAAAACTAAATATTGAATTTACCCAAGACCCCGGATAACTTCCCTTTTTCATTTGTAAACCATACCACCAACCTAAGCCTGTTCCTGCCAAATGGGCAAGATGTCCGCCTGTATTACCTGCATATAAATACAACAAATCCAACAATACCAAAAAGGTAGTGATATACATGATCTTTATTGGACCTAATAAAAACAAATGAATAATTTCATGCGGATTCAATATGGTCATACAAACCAAACAGCCCATCACACAGGCAGAACTTCCAATTCCAAATCCATGAGCATCCGTGAGTCCAAGTTGTAAGAACAAGTTTCCTAAAACAACATATCCAACCCCTCCTGCAATACCTGATAAAAAATAAATTCGGTAAAAGATGGCATTGGATGTAAGAAAAAACAACCTTCTTCCGGCAAAACTCAATAATAACATATTAGAAAAGATATGGAGTAAATCCGAATGAACAAACATATGTGTCAGAAGACTCCAAGGATGGAATAACAAAACCTGAGGGTCCGAAGGCAAACCCAGGTAATAGGTCGCCATTGAATCAAATGATTCTTTGGTTATGGTCTGATATACCAACCCAACCAATAACAGAATTATAAAAACTGCTACATTTAAAATAATGAGTTTAACATAGGCTTCCCCGTTTCTCCAATTACTCAAAATATCGTTCTTAACGTCCTGAATCATGCTTTGTCCATTAATATTAAGATCTTCTTTGCCAACTTTTTATAAGCAAAAAACCAAAAAGCATCCCTCCCAAATGGGCAAAATGGGCCACATTACTGGTAGGATCATTCATTAAACCATTATACAATTCCATGGCGCCGTATAGCACTACCAAATATTTAGCCGGCATTGGAAAAAGAATAAAAAATACGATTTGATCAGGAAACATCATTCCAAAGGCGAGTAATACTCCAAAAACGGCTCCTGAGGCACCAACCATTGGCAAATCTCTCTTCACCTGAACTACAGCTTCTACCAATTCAATAGCCTTACGTTCTATTCCAATAGGGGAAGAATGGTCCCAAACCTGAATCATTTCTTTGAAGTAGGAATCCAGATTAGGATTACTATAGTTGTGATAGAAATCCATTAAACCTTCCACTGTGGGGCTTTCGGCAAATAATGCGGCTGCATTTGCCATAGAATGATACTCCCAACTTGAATACATCAAATGAATATAAGCTGCACCTAAACCGGTAACCAAGTAATAAACCAGAAACCTTCTTCCACCCCAAAAATTCTCGATTACAGCACCAAACATCCACAACGACAACATATTCAATGCTATGTGCAAAAAGCCTCCATGCATAAAGAAATGAGTCACCAATTGATACGGTTTGAAATAAGGCGAATCAATGTTGTGAAGTCCTAAAATTTGATTCAAATTGATATTCAAAAACGCAGAACAAAACTCTGTAATTAAATACATGATTCCATTCAAAAGAATCAAATTTTTCACAACCGGTGGAAAGGTTTCAAACCGGTTGGGTTGGTAGTTGGAATTGTTCCTGTTAAACATAGAAATAGGGTTATAAACCCAACTTTTCGAGGCTGTAATGTGGTCTGATTAACTCAGCCAATTCGCTTAGCATCATAGCTGTTGCGCCCCACACCACCTGGCCTTCAATATCAAAATAAGGTGCATCAATGGTTAGACTTTCATTGATTTTCACCTGGGTTTGTTTCTTAAACTTATCGTCCAAAAGCAAGGCCAAATCGGCTTCCAAAATCCGCTCAACTTCCCTGCGATTAGGCTGAAATTCAGGTTTCTCTTGCACAATTCCCACATAAGGTGTAACAATAAAATTGCTAGCGGGGATATACAATTCTGTTAGTCCACCAATTACCTCAATATCGTAATCCGGAACCCCAACCTCTTCCCAGGTTTCCCTTAAAGCAGTTTTGATCAGATTTTCATCACTTTCTTCTCTTTTTCCTCCCGGAAAACTAACCTGTCCGCTGTGAACACCTTTGTAACTAGTTCTTAAAGTAAGCACCGTATGAATCACATCCTCTATCGGATACAACAATACCATTACACTTCCCTGTCTGGCTTTTGGCCGATATTGTTCGATATAGTCAGGGGGGAAACGCAAAGAGGAAGCCATCTTAAACTGGGCTTCAACTCCTGGAAGTTTGTTCTTCAATCCTTCCTTTAATAGGGCAATTTCACTGAATTTCATAAATCCTCGGCAAACATAGAGTTATTTCTACAATCGATGAACAAAGCAAATCAAAAAATACTTTAAACACAAATTAATAACCAGTAAATTTCCCTATTGCATTGCCCAACTCCCTTCATTTTATCTGCTTGCTTGGGGTAAACCAATGCATTTCTACTTAACCCTGATTTCATTATGCTACAAGGCCAAAATGAAATTTCAATCTTTTTCATCAAACCTTTTATAATCCACTAAAACACCATGTCCGAATGAATCTTTCGCCTGTCGGGTTATTTGTCACATCGTTTTAACCCAAATTCCGCAATGGGGTTCTATTACGGCTTCCAACTACTTCAAATACAAGGATTTCAGACCAATTTTTGACTTTAAAATTATTCACAACTTTGAAGTCAAAAATCAACTTGAAACCCCTGTCATTCTTGCATTTGAAAGCCTTATCACGATTTCTAATGCAGATTTGGGTTTAAATGTCAATTTCAGGATTAAGAAATTCTCTTACTTTTGCCTCCACCATATCCTTCTTGTTGGAACCCCACAGTATACTCACCTTAAACATCCTCTTATCACTTTCCGGAGGCCTATCCTCTTCCTTATTGGTTAGTTTAATTGCTATAAGCATTTTGTTGCTTTTCTCAGCCATGTTTTCAGGCTCAGAAAATGCCTATTTCTCACTCAGCAATTATGAAATAGACGAGTTTAAATCCAGCTTATCAGCCAGCGAAAGACTTGCAGCCCTCCATTTAGACAATCCCCGAAAGTTATTGGCAACCTTATTAATTGCTAATAATTTTGTAAATATTGGCATAGTTATCCTGTCTACCATAATTACCGAAGAACTCATGGACCCCGTTTTTGCCAAATCATTTTGGGGTTGGTTTATTCAGGTAGTGGTTGTCACCTTTGTTATACTAATGTTGGGTGAGGTTATTCCCAAGGTTTATTCTACCCAAAAACCTAAAGAAGTAGCAGGCTTAATGGCTTATCCACTGTTAATTGCCTCTAAACTTTTTGCTCCTATCAGTTTTATCCTTTTGCTTACCAGCAATTTTATTGACAAGCGAATTAAGGTTAAAGGTCATTCTGTTTCGGTGGGCGATTTAACCCATGCCCTCGATATCACCAAACATGAAACTGCGGCCAATGCCGAAGACCAAAAAATCTTAAAAGGCATTGTGGAATTTGGGAATACTGACGTTAAGCAAATTATGAAGCCTCGCATGGATGTTAAGGCCTTGGATGATGCTTGGTCCAATGAAAAGGTGATGGCTTACATTCTTGATGCCGGTTATTCCAGAATGCCGGTTTACCATGACTCCATTGATAATGTTATCGGGATATTATACATCAAGGACCTATTGGCCTTTCTAAATAAAAGTGAAAGCCTGGATTGGAAATCATTAATTCGGCCACATTTCGCTGTACCTGAAAGTAAGAAAATCGACGATTTGCTCAAAGAGTTTCAACATCGAAAAATGCACCTGGCCTTGGTGGTAGATGAATTTGGCGGACTTAGCGGAATTGTTACCCTTGAAGATGTTATGGAAGAAGTAGTTGGTGACATCAACGATGAATTCGATGATGACGAAGTTTTTTACTCCAAACTCGATGATTTTAATTTTGTTTTTGAAGGCAAAATAGCACTTACTAATTTTTATCGTATTTTAAATCTAGAACCAACTCCTTTTGAGGATCGTAAAGGGGAAAGTGATTCACTCGCAGGTTTTATCCTTGAACTTGAAGGGAAAATACCTCGCAAAAACCAAAAAATTAACTTTAATGGCTTGTTATTTACCATTGAAGCGGCTGATAACAAACGCATTAAACGAGTTAAAGTTACTTTACCGAAGGAGGATATTTCCTAATGACAAACTCCCTTAAATCCTGGATTTTCGCCCTAGGCATTCTCTCCATTTTTGTGCTTTTTAACGCCTGCACCGACGAATCTACACCAAGACCCAAAGGCTATTTACGCATAGCGCTTCCCGAGAAACAATACCGGGTTTATGATTCTATTTGTCCCTTCACATTCGATTTGCCTGTTTACGCTAAGGTACTTCCTTCCGAAAGTCAATTAGCTGAGCCTTGTTGGTCAAACATCGTTTTTCCTGGATTGAAAGCAACTCTGCACCTTAGCTACAAAGAGGTTAAACAAAATTTACCCCAACTCTTAGACGATACCAGAAAACTAACCAATAAGCACATTCCAAAGGCAAGTGCCATCCGTAAAAAACTAATCCAAGCCGACGATAAAAACGTGTATGGCATGTTTATCGAAGTAGATGGTGTTGGTGTGGCATCTCCTATCCAGTTTTATTTAACAGATAGCACTCATCATTTTATACGAGGAGCCTTATACTTTAATGCATCTCCCAATGCCGATTCTTTAGCTCCGGTTATACAATTCGTAAAACAGGATTTAGACCGATTGGTAAGTAGTTTTTCCTGGAAATCCAAGTAAGAGAAAACCCTACCTTTCCGTTTATTGAGGTAATGGGACGTTTTTTGTCAATAACCTTGCCTTTTCAAAAAAAAAATTGGAAAGCATCAAAAAAATCAGAAGTGATTCAGATAGGGTTTGCACCTCGGGCAACGATTGAGGCAAGTAGCCCACAGGAGCCCGAAGCCTTCTGGCGGAGGGCGACGAGGACTACAGCCGAAAGCGTGACCCGAACGCCTTTCTTGGATTGCTTGAAATTGCAACAACCTTGGTAAGGCGGAAGGGGGCCCGCCTAAAAAAACAACGAATTATTACAAAACTTTGGCAATTCAACTACCTTTTAGATTGTATTTTTGCACCCCAATTTCAATACATGGCTTGGCGAGATACCGAAGACCTTCCGAAGGCAAAAATTAATTCAGAATCACTTAGTAAAACCAAGCGAATATTCATTTATTTCCGCCCTTACCGATGGAAATACCTGGCCAGTATGGTTTTTCTGCTGCTTACATCGGCAGTAGCACTCGTTTTTCCAATGATGATGGGGAAACTAATCAATGCCGCCAGCAGCGAAATTGTTGGACGTATCAATGAAATCGCACTTTGGTTATTACTCATTTTTGGAGCACAAGCTGTTTTTTCGTTTATGCGGATTTATCTTTCGTTTAACGTTACGGAAAATGTACTTGCAGTGATACGAAGAGAAGTGTATGCCCACATGATACGCTTGCCTATGACATTCTTCTCACAACGTAGAATTGGGGAATTGAATAGCCGATTGAGTAGCGATTTGGTGATGATTCAAGATACTTTTACCACGACCCTGGCCGAATTTTTCAGGCAATTTATCATTATTGTTGGTGGTATTATTTTCCTGGCATTTACCTCCATTAAACTTACACTAATCATGATTATGGTAATTCCGTTGGTTGCCATTTTTGCGGTTATTTTTGGTCGTTCTATCCGTAAACTTTCCAAAGCAACCCAGGATAAAGTTGCCGAAAGCAATACCATTGTGGAAGAAACATTACAAGGCATTGCCAATGTTAAATCGTTTGCCAACGAATTTTTTGAATCGAACCGTTACAATAAAAGTACTCAGGAGATTATTAAAACGGCTATGAAAGGTGCAATTGCGCGTGGTGCTTTTGCCTCTTTTATCATTTTCTGCTTGTTTGGTTCCATCATTTTTGTGATTTGGGAAGGTGTTACTTTGGTTGCCAACAAGGAATTGGAACTTGGCACCATGATTCAATTCATCCTATATTCTGTTTTTGTAGGAGCCAGCATTGGTGGAATAGCCGAAATTTACGCCCAAATTCAAAAAGCAGTTGGGGCAATTGAACGGGTTTTGGAAATTATGGATGAAGGAATTGAACCGGTTGAATTACAAGAAAATGTAGTATATCAACAAGCCAAATTGCAAGGTGAGGTGAAATTTGAAAATGTAAAATTCAGGTATCCCTCCCGTCCGGAAATAGAAGTACTGAAAGACATCAATTTCAGTGCTAAAAAAGGTGAAACCATTGCCATTGTTGGTCCTAGCGGATCGGGCAAATCTACCCTTGCTTCCTTATTGTTGAGGTTTTACACCCCTGAAGAAGGTGAAATTTTATATGATGGTATTTCGAGTAAGAAATATGGCATTAGTGAATTGAGAAGTCAGATGGCTATTGTGCCACAAGATGTATTGCTATTTGGAGGCACTATTCGGGAAAACATAGCTTATGGAAAACCCAACGCTAGTTTGGAAGAAATTAAGCAAGCCGCAAAACAAGCCAATGCACTGGATTTTATTGAAAGTTTCCCGGAGAAATTTGACACCTTGGTGGGTGAACGGGGCATCAAGCTTTCGGGTGGACAACGCCAACGGATTGCTATTGCCCGGGCAGTGTTAAAAAATCCGGCTATTTTGATTTTGGATGAGGCAACCAGCAGTTTGGATAGTGAAAGCGAAAGGCTGGTTCAGGAAGCTTTGGAAAAATTAATGGTTGGGCGCACCTCCTTTGTAATTGCCCATCGTTTGTCGACCATTCGCAATGCCGATAAAATTATTGTTATTGACAAAGGAGTAGTTTTGGAACAAGGCAACCACGAGGAATTGGTCATGAATCCGGATGGTTTGTACCGCAATCTGACTAAACTTCAATACGACCAATTGGCTGTTCTGAGTTAGTGTAGAATTTGCAAAGAGACCCAACTGAGTCAAAACACTTGATTTAAACACCTGGTTGCCCAAGGTTGTAAAAGGGTTTCATAAACTGTTTGGTTTCTTAATTCAAGTGTCACCCGGTTTCATTAATTGGCATTTCTGCTTCTGATTAGGTATTGGCAGCTTGTAGTATTCGCAAAACAGGTAGGCTAAAAAGGTTAGCATAACCATAGGTCTATTTTTTAAAATTCTGATTATGCGGGCCCCCTCCGCCCTACCCTATTTTTGCTAAACCCCAAAAAAAACTGCATGGGCGTTCGGGTCACGCTATCGGCTGTAGTCCTCGTCCCCCTAGGCTAACGCCGTCGGTGTCCTGTGGGCTACTTGCCTCTATCGTTGCCCGAGGTGCAACCTAAACAGGTAATTACTAAGCAATCTTGAAAATGTATCTAGCCGCTTTGTGTAATTGGAACCATTTCAAACCTAGCAAAATTGCAATCGAATTTAAATAAAAGACTGCAACCAGGGTCTGCAGCAAATTCAAATCTAATATAAATTCCCAACCACGATGGAAAGTATCGATCCGGCGATTCCGGTAAATGTAAAAACGCACATCAAAATAACAAACATCATAGTATTCTGCAGGCGAATTTTATAATAAAATGCCAATGCAAAGCTTACCAAAGCCACTGCAAAAAGGAAGTATTTAAGCACTTTCAGAACAATTTCAGTAGTATCATACTCCCATTCCCTTTGGGATGCAATAACATTATCTTGATGCAAGGAAGTACTCCACCTGAGTTTGCTTGGTTGTCCGGTTAGAAACGGCAAAAAATCGATCCTTTTTGTGGTTTTAGCAATGGGAATCAAGCTATCTGATACCTTCCCGGAAAAAGAAATTTCAGGATTTGTTATGGGGTAAGGATTTTCCAAATTTGTATTGGAAAGAGAATCTGAACATGGATAAAATTCCTGTTCGTGAATTTTACCTTTATTGGTAATAGATTGTTTTGAAAGTGCCAATACGTTTGGCTGTTGATGCCCCACCTTATATTTCTTAATTCCAAAGGCAGAAAGATTTGGTTTACAGGAAACCAATAACAACAAAGGAAAGAAGAAAAAAAACAGAAATCGAATGAAGTACATTAGGAATATCTAAGCCATTTAAAAAGCTCTTTGTAAGTTACCTTTTTACCGTACATCATAACACCTGTTCGATAAATTTTTCCGGCCAACCAAACCATGAAAATAAATCCGGCAATTAACAGAACCATAGAAAGTGCCATTTCCCAGGCAGGTACTCCAAACGGAAGTCGAACCATCATAATAACGGGCGATGTTAGTGGGAATATGGAGAACCAAAATGCGATACTACCTTCCGGATTATTGAGAATGACCTGAGACATTACAAAGGAAAGAACCAAGGGAATAGTTACGGGCATCATAAATTGTTGTGAATCGGTTTCATTGTCAACAGCCGAACCAATAGCGGCAAACATGGCACTATACAGTAAATAACCACCCAAGAAGTAGAATAAAAAGGCTGATAGAATTAAAGGAAAATTGATAGAACCTATCACATCCTGCAATTCCTTCATTTGATCGGGTCCAAAATTTTCTTCACCATTCTGAGGGATTGTTTGCATATTATCAGACATCACCTTTTCAATGGATTGGCCCGGAGGAGCGTTTTTACTAAGCTGATCGGCAATAACTTGAGTTCCGAAAGTATAGATTCCGGCGGTTAGCACAATCCATATCAGGAATTGGGTAAGTCCAACCAAAGCAACTCCAATTATTTTCCCCATCATCAATTCGAATGGCTTTACGCTGCTAATAATTACTTCCACGATACGATTGCTTTTCTCCTCGATTACACCTCGCATTACTTGCACTCCATAAAGGAAGATAAACAGGTAGATCATAATACCGGCAATATAACCTACGATAGTTGCCAATTCTGAACTACCTTTTTCTTCTTTACCCGAATCATCCAATTTTACGGTATTCAAACTAATGGATGTTTTAGCCGAAAGGATAGCATCTTTATTAATGCCTGATGCTTCCAATTTTGACTCCTCCACCTCTCTTTCCAAGGCTTTCTCGATATACTTAACAGTACTCATACCGGGTTGCTTTTTAAAGAAAAGCTTTAGTCCGGCGGTGGTGCTTAACACCCGTTCATGAATATAGAGCAAACAATCGTAATGTCCGGTTTTATAAACCTCCTTGGCAGATTCCAGGGGTACGGCAGCAATTTCAAACTTCAGGTTGGTTGTGTTTTTCAGGGCTTCGGAAAACAGGTGGCTATCGTCCACTACCAAAATAGTTTTTTCTTCCTTTGTAGTAAGGGCCAAAACCACCGGAATAACCATAATAGCCGCCATTAGCAGAGGGCCAATGATAGACATAATAATAAATGTTTTCTTTTTTACCCGGGTTAGGTATTCCCGTTCAATTATCAGTGCGATTTTGCTTTTCATATGTAATTTATTGGCTAAATGGAGGATTGACACTCCATTTTAAGTTTTTCTTTTTGAATGGGAACCACACCTACTTCTTCGCAAACCAGGCCTCCTGCCAGGTTTGAAATGGATGCGATGAACTCGAGGTTAAACCCCAAGGCCAGGGCACAAGATGCGACGGCAATAACACTGTCACCTGCACCTGAAACGTCGGTAATGCTTCGCAGGTGTGCCGGAATAGTTCCTTGATGATAAGAATTTTTATAGTACACCCCCTTTTCAGACAAAGTAATCAGGTAATTCTCGGCGTTTAGAATGGGATGGAGTTTTTCCAAACAAGCCTCCACACTTAAACTATTTTTTGGCAAACCGGAGAGATCGGATGCTTCAACCAACTCTTTAAAATTTGGTTTAAATAGCGAACAACCCGAATAAGATTTAAAGTTTTTATACTTGGGATCTACCGAAACAGGAATAGTATTTTGTTTGCAATACTCAATTACTTTGGTAATTAAAGATAAACTCAAACAAGCCTTATCATAATCTTCAAAAATAACCAGGTTAGGTTTGGAGGATTGAAGCAGCTTCATGAGGTGATTTTCAAAACTCTGTTGGAGTTCAGCCGAAAGAGCTTCCTCTGTTTCATTGTCAATTCGGAGCAAATGATGACCCGAGGAAATTACCCGAGTTTTGATGGTGGTAGGACGATTTTCAACGAAGAAAAGTCCGGAATTATCAATTCCATTTTGAAGCAATAGTTTTTCAAGTTTAAATCCGGCTTCATCCTTACCCAAGAGGCATCCAAGCTGAGTTTTTACCCCAAGTGAAACCAAGTTTAGAGCAACATTGGCTGCACCACCAAGACGATGTTCCCTGGTTGTGAGTTTCACAATTGGCACCGGGGCTTCCGGCGATATCCTTTCAACTGACCCGCGTATGTATTCATCCAGCATGGCATCACCAATTACCAGACAAGAAAGGCCGGACAAGCCATTAAAAAAACGTTCTATTTCGTTGGATTTCAACTTTGAAGTAAATCAATTTGGAGGCAAAATAAAGGAATAAAGACGTTGTTGGTATTTTTGAATGGAATAATCTTTCACATAATTCCTTTTACTCTATTTTCGTGCAAAGGATCATTTTGGCAAAGTGTTTGAGAAGTGACCTGAAACAATAATATGAAAATGAAAAAAACAATCCTTGCGGCCATCCTGGCATTCGGTTATTCCTTGCAGGCCGATTCACAAAAAATTGATCTAAACAAAGTTGGAAATCAAGTAATTAATACTGTAACAGGAAATTCCAATTCCGGAAATTCGAACAGTGGGGTAGCCGGACTCAGCAATGCCGACATAGTTAAAGGATTAAAAGAAGCTTTATCGGTTGGAAGTAAAAATGCCGGAAGCAATGCTTCAAAGGTAGATGGATATTGGAAAAACAATAAAATAAAAATCCCATTTCCAAAAGAAGCAGAAGCTGTAAAAACATATGCCAACAAGCTTGGTTTAAGCAGTCAGGTTACAGCCTTTGAAAAGACCTTAAATAGAGCGGCTGAGGAAGCAGCCAAGGAAGCTGCTCCCATTTTTGTAAGTGCAATTACTTCCATGTCTATTCAGGACGGGGTTGGGATATTAAAAGGAGGTGACAACGCTGCCACCAATTTCTTGAAGACCAAAACCAGCAACGATTTAAAGACCAAATTTAAACCGGTTGTAAAAAAAGCTTTGGCCAAGGTTCAAATAACAAAATATTGGAATCCCCTCATTACAAAATACAATCAAATACCGTTTGTTAAAAAACTCAATCCAAATTTGGAAGATTATGTTACTCAAAAAGCATTGGATGGATTATTCTATTTGGTAGCACAAGAGGAGGCCAAAATCAGGAAAGATCCTGTTGCAAGGGTAAATGATATCTTGAAAAAGGTTTTTGGCGCCTTATTCTAAACAACATTTTTTTGCAAAACCTCACGTTATCGGGTTTATTGGGTTTGGTTGAAATGACCTTATCCGAGAGTTTTTATGATCGCACCTTCAAAATAATTGCTGAAACATCGGACATAAGAAACTACAAGGAACGCTCCTATTGCTTTCTTAAATTGGTAGAAAAGGATGAAACGGGAATAATTGCCAATGCCGATGCGGTGATATGGAAGCAGGCCTACCACGAAATTAAAAAGTTTGAAAAAACTACCGGAATAAAGTTTGACCGAAACTTGGAAATTGTCTTTGAGGTCTCGGTACAATACGCTCCCAAATGGGGATTAAGGCTTGAAATACATTCGATTGACACAGCCTACACTTTAGGCAAAATTGAATTAAAGCGGAGAGAAGTTCTGCAAAATTTAGTGGAGGGATTCCCCAAATGGGTATGGGAAGAAAATGGGATTTATCATTCCAGAAACCAACAATTGGAGTTACCCTTACTGATGCAAAGAATTGCATTAATTACGGCTCCGGCTTCGGATGGACAAAGGGATTTTAAACATGAGCTACAAAACAATGCCTATGGTTATTCCTTTATGGTGGATGAGTATTTAACTCAAATTCAAGGCAATGGAGCCGAAAAATTCATTCTCAATCAATTCAGAGCCATTGTTGACTCTAAAATTAAATACGATGTAGTTATTTTGGTAAGGGGCGGGGGTGCACAAACAGATTTTGGTCCATTTGACACCTTGGATTTAGGTAAAGCCATAGCCGCATTTCCAATACCCATCCTTACCGGAATTGGCCATGAGCGAAATGTAAGTATAGCCGACTTAATGGCACATTCTACTGTAAAAACTCCAACCAAAGCTGCTAATTTCCTAGTAGAACACCATGCCAGAGTTGAAAGCTTCCTGATAATGAAAGCTCAAGAAATACTTGCTTTAGCAAATACCAAGTTAGACCAAGGCAAATATGATTTACAACGAAAAGCACTTTCCCTATCCCGATTAACCGAATTGCATTTGGAGCGAAAACTAAACCAGATAAATCAACTGGAACAAGCCATAACTTACTTAAACCCATACCAGGTTTTGGAAAGAGGGTTCGCTCTTTTGACTACTCAGGAAGGAACCCCAATTAAGGACAGCAAAAAAATAAAAACGGGAGAAACCATTCGTATCTTTACCCAACATTCCCAAATAGAATCGGTTGTTTCCCAAATAAAAAATTCGGATTGATATATGAAAAAGAAACAACTTACGTTTGAGGAAGCCATTCAGCAATTGGATGAGCTAATTCAACGATTAGAAAGCGGACAAATATCCATGGATGAACTTAAAACAACCCTCAGTCAAAGCAAAGAATTGGTTGATTTTTGTCGGGGAAGATTAAGGGAAATACCACCCATGGTGGAAGAATTAAAAAACAGTTTGGAATAAACCAAGAAAACCATGGTAAAAGTAGAGAATATCATTTTTGAATATCCCGGGTTTAGGGCTTTAAAAAATATAAGTTTTGAATTAGAAAATGGAAGTGTAACTGCCTTAGTTGGTCCAAATGGTGCAGGTAAAACAACCTTATTACGTTGCTTGGCATCTTTGAGCGAACCTTATTCCGGAAGTATAATTATCAATGGAATAGATGTACTTGCTAACCCGCAGGCAAACCACCGGCAAACCGGTTATTTAAGTGACACCTTTGGACTTTATGAAGGTCTGACTATTCGCCAAAACCTTCGTTTTATCGGCTTAGCTCAAAAAATTCAAAACCTGGAATCCAGAGTAAACGAGGTTATACAACTTTTAGAGTTGGAAGAATATGCTGAAAAAGATGCAAAAATACTGAGCAGAGGATGGAGACAACGTCTGGGAGTTGCTATGGCTCTGTTACATCAACCCCAATTTTTAATTCTGGATGAACCCGCATCTGGTTTAGATCCGGAGGCAAGGATTCATCTCAGCAGTTTGATAAAAGCACTTAGCCGCCAAGGAATTACCCTGTTGGTTTCTTCCCACATTTTGGCCGAATTGGAAGATTATTCTACCCATCTCCTGGTGATGCAGGATGGAAAAATTATTGACAATAAACGTATTGGTCAAATTTCCGAAATTAAAAGCAAAAACCTGATTCTAACTTTAAATTCAGAATTTGAATCTATAACTCAATTCCTCTTCCAAAACCCGGATGTAAAAAATCTGACCGGCGGTGGAACTCAATTTAAATTTCGCTTTGAAGGAGGAAACAATGAACAACAAAAACTACTAAAAGAATTAATAGCGAACGATGTGCCTGTTCTAGGATTGGAGGTAGAAAAATCAAACTTACAAGAAGAATATTTAAAAACTGTTAGAGGAAATTAAATAATGGGGAATCTGCTTTTTAAAAATCCGGAAATAGAAAGAAATCGTTGGGCCGAATTCAGCTTGCAACGCATTATTGCCATGCCGGTTTTCATTGTTATTGCTTTGGCAATTGCATATTTTATTGGAAAAGATCAAAATCAATATGACGGAATTACCCAAAATTATATCAAGGTAAATTTAGGTTTTGATTATGTTTTTATAG
This sequence comes from Bacteroidia bacterium, assembly GCA_019695265.1. Classification (NCBI taxonomy): domain Bacteria; kingdom Pseudomonadati; phylum Bacteroidota; class Bacteroidia; species Bacteroidia bacterium. The sequence continues at coordinate 19,629 of JAIBAJ010000060.1, forward strand.
CCTCGATAGGCCTATTTTTAGCCATTGTGATTGCCTGGGGGGCAAAAAACGCCAGCGATGGTATTATTGAGGAATACAATAACCGAACCTGGGACTGGCAACGAAGTCATAATTTAAGTCCATGGGAAATGACCATAGGTAAATTGTTTGGAACTACTTTATACAATTGGTACGGAGGATTATTTTGTATTGGTGGTATGCTTGTTTCCTGGCCCTTCATTGAAATTTATCAAACCGGGATTGTTTTGAAAATCATTTTCCTGATCCTAGTTGCAATTTTAACCCATGCAAGCTCCGCTATTACCGCCTTGTTGGCAATAAGAAAGGCAGATGGTAGAGGGAAGGTAAAAAATGGGCTATACGTAATAGTACTATTTTATGCCTTTTCCAGCATAATAAGTCCATTTATTTCTACAGTGGAAGGTTCTTTTTCAAACGGCTATAATGGCTCCACCATCGATACTTACTGGTTTGGACTAAAATTGAGTTTAAATCTGGTTCAATTCATAAATACTTCCTTTTTTACCTTTTGGGCTGTATTAGGTCTGTATAGAAACTTCAAATCCGAATATCAATATATAAACTCATCCTGGGCCTGGATTTCTTTTATTACTTACCTCATAATAAATCAATTTGGCACCTATATCGATTATAGCGTTTTGGGTGAAAAATATCATTTAAAGTTACATGAAAATCTATTATTCTCTTCCTTGGTTTTAATCCCGATGATGGGCATATTGGCTTATGGAACATTAATTTTAGAACCCAAAAATTTTATTTATTGGAAAAAATTTTACGAAGGTCTTTTAATCAGAAATTGGAAACAAATTAACAACTATGCTCCGCTTTGGCTTATAAGTTTTTTAGGATTCTTTTTAGTAGTACTATTAACCATTCTTTTTCTGCCCTATGGAGATCTTAACACGCTACAAATTATTCCTGGCCCATTTAAGTTACTCGTTGAATTCGGCATAAGCGAGGAAGAATTGCCCCTAGCTTTACTTTCATTGCCTCTATTTATGCTCCGTGATTTTGGTATTCTCCTTTACCTTCATGCTGCCCCCCGACACAAAAGAGCCATGGGAGCAACCATTATATATTTAGGACTTTTATATGGAGCCATTCCTGGCCTATTGACTTTGGCTTCAAAACATGAACTGCTTTTTATCTTTGTTCCCATTGGAGAATACCCCCAATGGAGCGTTGTAAGTGCGGCCATACAGGCAGGAATAATAAGTTTCCTTCTTTATAAAAAATTTATCAATCGAGTACAATTAGAAAACTAAAATGAAAATTGCCGTAGTAGGTGCTACCGGATTGGTAGGTAGTAAAATGTTGGAAATTTTAGCGGAAAGAAATTTCCCGGTAGATGAACTAATTCCTGTTGCCTCCGAAAAATCGCTTGGAAAAAGTATCCAATATAAAGGAACTAACTTCCCGGTGGTTTTACCCCAAACAGCCATAGAAATGAAACCCGATTTAGCCTTGTTTTCGGCAGGTGGTAGCGCTTCCTTGGAATGGGCTCCACGCTTTGCAAATGCCGGAATTAGGGTAATCGATAATTCGTCGGCATGGAGAATGGATCCGGGTAAAAAGCTAGTAGTTCCAGAAATTAATGCAGATGCCATTGATAGCAAAGACTTCATTATTGCCAATCCCAACTGCAGCACCATTCAAATGGTAGTAGCACTATATCCCCTGCATTTGAAATATGGCATTAAACGTATCGTGGTTTCTACCTATCAAAGTGTTACAGGTACCGGACAAAAGGGGCTTGACCAGCTTTTGGCCGAGCGCAAAGGGGAAACTCCTTCCACCAAAGCCTATGCCTACCCTATCGACTTAAACATTATTCCACAAGTGGATATTTTCTTGGAAAATGGCTATTCAAAAGAAGAAATGAAAATGGTCAATGAAACCAAGAAAATCATGAGGGATGATTCCATTCAGGTAACAGCAACAACTGTACGAGTTCCGGTAATTGGCGGGCATTCCGAAAGCATTAATGTTGAATTCCTAAAAGACTTTCACCTGCATGAAATAGCCGAAATTTGGAGAGAATGCCCGGGAGTTATCGTTCAAGATGAACCTGAAATATTTTTGTATCCAATGCCAATTCATGCTCAAAACCACGATGCAGTATTTGTTGGCAGAATTCGAAGAGATTTTACCCAACCCAATTCCTTAAATTTCTGGTGTGTATCCGATAACCTTCGAAAAGGTGCCGCTACCAATGCCGTTCAAATTGC
>JAIBAJ010000061.1 GCA_019695265.1 Bacteroidia bacterium
GACCAGTTCTCTCCATTTAAAGAACTGAAGTAGATATTACCATCCCCATTATCGTCTTTATAAACTAACAATTTTTGTCCATCAGCAGACAAACCAATGGTGGCTTCATGACCTTCAGTATTAATATTTGAACCTATAGATTTTGGAGATGACCATCGTCCATCCACATTTTTCGTAACATAAATATCATCATAATACTTACCTTCTCTTGTTAATTTCCCTCCGGTACTACCTTGTCTGCGGCTGGTAAAAATCAACATTGATCCATCAGCAGTAACAACAGGACTAAAATCATCCCATTTGCTATTAATTCCCATACCCAGATTTTGGATTTTCACCTTTACCGGAGATTCCATAAGTATTTTACCATTTTCTGCCGATTCAATTTGCCTTTTTACTTCAGCGTATTGTGTATAATCATCCATACTTATAAAAGATCGATAATTAAAATAATTAGTAACGGCTTCGTCAAACTTGTAATTTAAATGGTAAGCTTTTGCCAAATAATAATAGGCCAAACCAGGAGCAGTACGATCTTTTGAATCACCATCCCGATGATCGATTTTAACATTGTTGATAGCCTTTTCCAACATATCCATTGCCTTATCTCTTTTCCCGAAGGTATTTAGATAAGTAACTCCCAACAGGTAACAAACATGCGAGTTAGTAGAATCTGACTCATATAATTCTTCCAATAACGGCAATGCTGCTGGGAAGTTCCCATCATATACTGCCCCATCGGCCTTTCCAAAAATCTCTTTGAACTTTGCTTCAGAGAGTTGAGCTTGAGAACTTATAGAGAATCCCAAAATCATAAGGCTTAAAATGGCAAAAAGTCGTTTCATTTTCAATTGTTATGTTCTACCGCTGTAAGGGGCGAAAAATAGGCTTTTGTTTGGTTAATTAGTTAATTCTGCTTAAAAAAAACAATTTTAGCTAAAAAAAAGGTGCAATTTTAAGAAATCTATTGAAATTTTAAGATTTTGGCAAAACATTTGATGTAATCTTGCGTTCGATTTTCCAACTATGTTTGCCAAAGAACTGATTTCACATGTAATTCCATCGCTTAAACCCGGCGATCATGGACTTATGGCCTTAGGTTGGATGGAAGAATTTAAAGTATCTCACCTGCCAATGGTTGACCGAGGTGAGTATTTAGGAATGATCTCCGATTCGGACATTATCGATTTGAATGAACCTGAAGAAGCAATTGGAACAGCCCATTCAAATCTCAGTAAACCTTCTGTTCAAGATGATCAGCACATTTATGAGGTTATGAAGGTGATTTCTGAACAAAAATTAACCGTAATTCCAGTTTTAGACTCCGGCAATCGGTATCTTGGGCTAATTTCTTTGGCTGATTTAATCCAGAAAATTTGTCAATTAGTAGCAGTTAATGAACCAGGTGGAATTATTGTTCTTGAAATGAACCAGAATGATTATTCTTTATCACAAATTGCACAAATTGTAGAAGGAAATGATACCAGAATTTTAAGCTGCTTTGTTTCCGCATCAACAGATACCACCAAATTGGAAGTAACCTTAAAACTAAATCGTACTGAAATATCCGGAGTTCTTCAAACTTTCGAGCGATATAATTACAAAATTCTTACCTACGTGCAAGAGAAAGGTCATTTTGAAGATGTAAAAAACCGCTATGATGAATTCATGCGTTTCTTAAATATCTAATCATTCTATTACTTTCGCACCACATTACCCGGGATTATTTTTTTTGATTCCGGGTTTTTTCTATTGGATTCCATGCAAAGAGAACAAATACTAGAATTATTCGGTAATGATCCAAAAATTCTAAAATTAAAAGAAGAATTACTCCACAAGAATTCAAGAATTGGTATCCAAGGGTTATTTGGTTCTTCCATTTCATTTGTAATTGCTTCGACTTTTTTAAAATCTAATTCCTCCTTTTTAATAATTGCTGACGATCAAGAAAAAGCAGCCTACTACCTAAATGACCTTCAAACCTTAGTGCCGGAGAATTTGATTTATTTCTTCCCTTCAACCTCAAGAAAGCCTTATTTTATTGAAGAAGTTGACAATGCCAATATCCTTGAAAGAGCTGAAGTCCTAAGTAATATTTCAACAGAAAAAAGTCCAATTGTTATTATTACCTACCCGGAAGCACTTTCTGAAAAAGTAGTCTCTCAAAAAACCTTACAAACGAATACCCTACAAATTCATAAAAATGAAAAAATAAACCAAGACTTTATTATCGATGTTTTGCATGAGTATGGATTTAGCCATACCGATTATGTAGCTGTACCGGGAGAATTTGCAATTAGAGGCGGAATTATTGATGTGTACTCTTATGCCAATGAATTTCCATTTCGGATTGAGTTTTTTGATGATGAAGTTGAAAGTTTAAGAATGTTTGACCCTTCTACTCAACTTTCCATACTTGAACAAGAAAAAATAGCCATAACACCAAATATCCAAGGGAAAATTCTCCAAGAAGACAGAGTAAGTGTTTTAGATTTTATTTCAGCCGGCACTCCTTTGTCATGTTGGATAGAAAATATGGAAGATACCTTAACTAAGATCGAAAGAAATTATGAAAAAGCTGAAAAGGCATTCCAGGAACTTGGACAAACCCTAATTGATCAAATTCCTCCACATGAAAGATTTCTAAACAGAAATGATTTTTTAAAAAATTGCCTATCATTTCCGATAATTGAATTCAAACCCTTTTTAAATAATAACTATACCTTAGAACTAAGCTTTTCCACCATTAACCAGCCCTCTTTTCAAAAAAACTTTGAATTGTTAGGTCAACATTTAGCTGAAAATTTTAATTCAGGAATATTAAATGTAATCTGCTGCGATTCTGAAAAACAGGCAGATAGGCTTAAATCTATTTTTAAAGACATCTCACCCAAAATATGTAAAACCCTCCAGGCAAAAGATGCATTACTCCCTCCGAACAATGACTTAAGCGAGGTAATTACCACTTTGCAAATGATTATCCATGAGGGATTTGTGGAAAAAGAAAAAAAGATTGCCATTTATACAGATCACCAGATTTTTGAAAGGTATCACCGGTTCCGATTAAAAGAAAGAGTAAAAAAATCAAAAGAGGCACTTACCTTAAAAGAACTTACCGGATTACAACCCGGAGATTTTGTTACCCATATTGATCATGGAGTTGGAAAATTTGCAGGTTTGGAAAAGATTGAAGTAAATGGCAAAATGCAGGAAGCCATTCGGTTAGTTTATCGAGACAATGATATTCTATACGTAAGTATTCATAGTCTGCACAGGGTAGCGAAATACTCTGGAAAAGAAGGAGAACCACCAAAGGTTCATAAACTAGGAAGCGGGGTTTGGGCGACACAAAAAGCCAAAACAAAAGCTAAAGTTAAAGACATTGCGAAAGACCTCATTCAACTTTATGCCAAAAGAAAAGCTCAAAAAGGATTTGCGTTTTCTTCCGACAACTACCTTCAAAATGAATTGGAAGCAAGTTTCATTTTTGAAGATACTCCGGATCAATTGAAGGCGACTTTGGATATCAAAAAAGATATGGAGCAAGAGTTCCCAATGGATAGGCTTATATGCGGGGATGTGGGATTCGGCAAAACCGAAGTGGCTGTTAGGGCAGCATTTAAAGCCGCTTGCGACGGAAAACAAGTTGCCATTTTAGTGCCTACTACCATTCTTGCACTCCAACATTATAAAACATTCTCACAAAGGTTAAAAGACTTCCCGATCAAAGTTGACTATCTCAATCGCTTTAAAACCGGTTCTGAACAGAAGAAGACAATTGAAAATACCTCCTCCGGCCAAGTTGATATCCTAATTGGTACTCACCGCTTAGTAAGTAAGGATGTTAAATTCAAGGACTTGGGCTTAATGATTATTGATGAGGAGCAAAAATTCGGGGTTTCTACGAAAGAAAAATTAAAGCAACTTAAAACCAATGTAGACACCTTAACACTTACTGCGACACCAATTCCAAGAACACTGCAATTCTCGTTAATGGGCGCTAGAGATTTAAGCGTTATTGCAACCCCTCCACCCAATAGATACCCGGTAGAAACCAGACTTTCAACCTTTTCAGAGGAACTTGTGAGAGATGCCATTTCATACGAAATAGCCAGAGGCGGGCAGGTTTTTTTCATCCATAACCGTGTTCAAAATATTTATGAAGTGGCCGGTATGATTCAACGATTGGTTCCGAGAGCCAGGGTAATTGTAGGACATGGACAACTAGATGGGGAGAAACTAGAAGAAATTATGCTAAGCTTTATAGAGGGAGAGGCTGATGTTCTTGTTTCCACCACCATCGTTGAAAGCGGTTTAGATATTCCCAATGCCAATACCATTCTTATCAATGATGCCCATAAATTTGGTTTAAGCGATTTGCACCAAATGAGAGGAAGAGTTGGGAGAAGCAATAAGAAGGCTTTTTGCTATCTCCTAACTTTACCTGCTTCACTAATTAGTGGAGATGCTAGAAGAAGACTTAAGGCACTGGAAGATTTCTCCGATTTAGGAAGTGGTTTTAACATTGCCATGAGGGACTTAGACATTAGAGGAGCAGGAAATATTCTTGGAGCCGAACAAAGCGGTTTTATTTCAGAGATTGGTTTTGAGATGTACCAAAAAATCCTTGATGAAGCCCTACAAGAATTAAAACCAGAAATTGAAAATATCCAAGGCAAATCGTCACATGGATTAAATCAGGCTTTTGGTGGAAGAAACCTACCTTGGGAAGTAGACACTTTAATAGACACCGATTTAGAAATATTATTACCGGATGATTATGTAAATAGCATTTCTGAAAGAATTTTACTCTACAAAAAATTAGATGATAGTAAAAACGACCATGAGTTAGATTCTTTTCAAAAAAACCTAAGCGATCGGTTTGGCCCTCCTCCACCTCCGGTAATTGAACTACTAAATACCATACGACTTCGATGGATAGGTCAAAAATTAGGAATGGAAAAAGTAGTATTAAAAATGGGCAAAATGGTTTGTTATTTTATTTCTAAACAGGATTCTCCATTTTATCAAAGTGAAAGGTTTAGCTCCATTTTAAAATTTATTCAGAAAAATCCGGGATTAGGTAAAATGAAAGAAAGTACTGAAAAATTAACTATGAGTTTCGAGGGTATCCGTAATGTAAAATCTGCAATTGAAACCTTGGAATACCTGGAGCGCGGGTAATTGGGGACCGTTGAACCCAAAATCTGCAACAGAATCCTACTATTGCTTCCAACTATTTCAAATACAAGGATTTAACAACAATATTCAACTTCAAAAAAGTTCACTATTTCTTCACCTAAAACTAACCTTAAACCTCTGTCTTTATTGTATTTAAAAGCCTCATCACGATTTCCAATTCAGGATTTAGGTTAAACGAAAGCGATTGGCCGAAGAGTAAAAATATTCCCACTTGCAGGGGGTTGATAGATACCATGAAAAGTTAGGTTTTAATTGAAAGGTGGAGTTTGCACCTCGGGCAACGATAGAGGCAAGTAGCCCACAGGACCACGCGGCGCTAGCCAAGTGGGCCGAGGACTACAGCCGATAGCGTGACCCGAACGCCCATGCAGGTTGTAAGGAAGTTTAGAGAAAAATTGTTGGGCGGAGGGGGCCCGCAAAAAATAAAAAACAGTTAAAAATTACTGCTTGCTAAAATGGCAAACCCTAATTACTTATCAATAATTACCCTCTTACTGCTACTGGTTGCTAAAGTAAAAACGCCCAAGGCCTGATTATCCCAATTCGAAATCGGATCAGAAGGAGTAACAGAAGCGCCCCTACCGCCACCTGTAATTTGATCCAGTGTATAAAAATAATCATAACAAGCCTTGTCGATTGTTTGTAAACTAACATAAACAGTATCTCCAATTTCCAAATTACCATCCCCTTTTTCCCGACCTCCAAACACCAATATTTGTGTTTCAATACCATCACCAAACCTATCATCTTGCAGATTTATTTTTGACAAGGACTCTGAATCTTTGGGATTATTATAAACCAACCTATAATGGTTTCCTTGTCCGGGATGTTCATCGTACCAAACTTGTAAAAACCTAACTAAACCGGGGCCATCCGGGCCACCGCCAAAATTAAATGAACCGATAGTAACTTTCTTTATTGGCGTTTTAGGCTGAGCAATTGAAGTACATTTAAACTCCTTGCCATTGTCGACCACTTTAACCGTATAAGTTCTGCCTGAAATGGCTTTAATGGTGGAGTCCAAATAAAAACCATTGGTATCATATGGGATTAAAGAAACATTACCCAAATTGTCTGAGACTTCAACAACTGCTGAAGAAATAGGGTTAAATGTATTATCATCATAAAATGGTTTGCTTTGGGTAATTCTTAACTTAAATCCGGTGCTATCATCTAAACTTCCTTCAAGCACATACTGCGTGGCGGCTTCCCTTAAATCTAATTGAATTTCCTTTTGGCAGCCAATAAAAAAAAGACTTAAAAAAATGAAAGCCGATAATTTGAATCCGATTGGTTTTATCATTTCTTTAAAATTTAAAATTATAAGAAATCGTTGGAACAATTTTGAATAGAGACAACTGCATTGCCCTGGTTCTGGAAGGGTCATTTGGATCTTGTTCGAAATTTATTTGAAAAGCATTTTCACGCATGTAAACATTGTAAATGCTTAAATTCCAAGAGGATTCACGTTTTTCGGTCATTTTTCTATTCCATGTTAACCCTAGATCTAACCGATGATAGGCAGGCATCCGGTAACCATTGCGTTCTGTATAATGTTCAACAATTTGACCATTCACCTCATACTTTCCACTTGGGAAGGTAACAGCATTGCCGGTATAGTAAACAAATGTTGCAGAAAGCACCCATTTGGGATGAAATTGCCACATTCCAACGATACTTAGGTCATGGGTCCTATCTTGCTTAGCGGCAAACCATCTTCCATTATCAATACCTTCAAATGATCGTTCTGTTCTGCTTAAGGTATAACTTACCCAACCTGATAATTTTCCAACCTTTCTCTTAACATAAAATTCTAGTCCATAAGCCCGACCTTTGCCTCTTAACAAATCTGCCTCAACAAACTGATTCCCTCTTAATTCGGCATTGTTTTTATAATCGACCTGGTTACCCAGCCATTTATAATACACTTCTACACTTGCTTCGAATTGGTTCTTCAAAAAATTGGAAAAATATCCTAAGGCAATTTGATCGGCTGTTTCGGGTAATACATTATTACTGCTCGGGATCCACCGGTCTGTTGGTGATGAAACAGTGCTATTGCTCAACAAATGCAGATTCTGAATATTTCTTGAATAGGATGCTTTAATTGAATGATTCTCAGACAAAATATAGTTGGCGGTAATTCTTGGCTCCAGTCTTAGGTAAGTTTTATAAAACCCACCCTTTCCTATTACGCTCGAATCGGTGACGTAAGCATCTTGATCAAAACTATAAAACACATCAGGCCCCAACAAACTAAAAGTTGACAAACGCAGACCGTAATTTACTTTAAAAATAGAACCAAACTCCTTCTCATGTTGCAGGTAAACTGCATTCTCCCATGCAAACTTCTTTGGGAAACTTTTACTTACAAAACCACTGCTATCGTCGGCCTGAATTATACCGGGAACAAAGGTGTGATATATACTTTGAAATCCGACCTTAAATGTATTGCGGTTATTATAGTAATACTGAATATCCTCCTTCAAATTCCAATCTTGAATTTTGCTCACAATATCTATATTACTTTCTCCTAAGGATAATTTTATTTTATAACTGTAATTACTGTAAATGAAGGTGGTATTAGAAAACCATTTGCTATTGAAAACATGGTTCCATCGGGCCGAGGCGGTTGCATTACCATAATCTATTCCAAACAAGTTATTGAAGGAGAAGTTGTCTCTACCAAAATAACCTGAAAGAAAAATCCGATCATTGGCTCCAATTTTATAATTGGCCTTGGCATTTAAATCGTAAAAATAAAGCTTGGTATTTCGCTGAGCCTCATCTTTGGATAGCTTTAAAAATAAGTCTGCATAGGTTCTTCTACCGGAAACAATAAAAGAACCTTTATCTTTAACGATGGGTCCTTCTATGGTTAATCGGGAGGCAATTAACCCTATTCCTCCGGTGACTATATACTTTTTTAAATTTCCTTCCTTCATCCGGATATCTACAACAGAACTTAACCTACCACCGTACTCTGCAGGCATATTACCCTTATACAAGGTTAAATCTTTTATAGCGTCCGAATTAAAAACAGAAAAAAAGCCTAATAAATGACTTGCATTATAAACAGGGGCTTCATCCAATAAAATTAAGTTTTGATCGGTTCCACCACCCCTTACATAAAAACCGGCATTTCCCTCTCCTGCTGATTTTATTCCGGGAAGTAAGGATATTGTTTTCAATACATCCCGCTCACCAAATATTACAGGAATATTCTTAATCTCATTAATATCAATTTTTGTAACACCCATTTGTGCTGATGTAACATTGGCATTCTCCTTTTCAGCCTTTACTTCAACTTCCTTTAAAACCTGGGATGATAATACAATTTCAAAATCTAACTTTACATTAGATACTAAATCAACTTCCTTTACAACTGTTTGGTAACCTATATACTGAATTGCAATCTCATATTTCCCGGATGGCAAGGTCAAAGAGTAAAATCCATAAGAATTGGTAGTTGTACCATTGGTAGGATTAGACTTCACATACACATTAGCTCCTATTAATTCCTCCCCTGACTTGGAATCTTTTATGGTTCCACTCAAGGTAAATAGCTGTTGAGCCAGGATCTCTGCCGGTATAATCAGCAAGAGTAGCAACACCAAACATAATTGTCCTTTTTTCATCATTTTAAGATGGACAAAGGTAAAGTACTAGTTCCTTGGTCAATTCAATTCAGACCACCGAAAAGAAGGTTTCGTTGTCAATTTAATCCGTTTTAAGATATTTTGGGAATAAAGAACTAATTTTTGTGAATTTACTGCTTCTTTTTCCTGGTTCTGCTATCTTTCACGATATTTGCCTTAATAATTATGCTTAGGCTTTTCCTTTTACCTCTCCTTCTTTTGGCTTTTTCGGCCAGGTGTTCCTATATTCTGATCCCAATGGATCAAACTCAGAAAAACCACTTAAAAGCATACGGTATTGCATACTGGGTGCTAAAAAATGATGTGGAAGTTGATTGGCTTCTTAATTACCGGGGTGGTAGCTTTATGTTCAAACACTTTAAAGAATTAGAAAATGAATGCCGAATCAGAGGTGTTAGTTATGAGGTTATTGCCGACGTTCAATCGACGGCTATTCTTCAGGAGATATCAGATCCTCAATTAAATATGGATGTGGCAAAACTTGAAAAGCCACCTAAAATTGCTGTTTATTCCCCTAAAAACAAACAACCTTGGGATGATGCAGTAACGCTTGTTTTAACCTATGCCGAAGTACCTTACGATATCATTTATGATGAAGAAATTATTACGGGCAAATTACCTTTATACGATTGGCTTCATCTTCACCACGAAGATTTTACCGGACAATATGGTAAATTTTACTCCCAATATCGAAATGCACCTTGGTATATTGAACAGGTAAGAGCAACCGAGCAGATGGCCAAAAGCCTTGGTTTCACTAAAGTAAGTCAGTTAAAACTAGGCGTAGCTCAAAAAATCAGAGACTTTACTGCGGGCGGCGGTTTTCTCTTTACCATGTGCTCAGCAACCGACAGTTACGATATTGCTCTCAGTGCTGCAGGGGTTGATATTTGTGAAAGTATGTTCGATGGAGACCCTGCAGATCCAAATCCTGACCCAAAACTTAACTTTTCAAACACCTTTGCTTTTAAGGATTTCAAACTCGTAAAAGATCCCTATCAATACGAATACAGCACTATTGATGCCACCGAAACCAGAAATGTTCCCAAGAATAGCGACTTCTTCACCTTGTTCGAATTCTCCGCTAAATGGGATCCTGTACCTACCATGCTTTGCCAAAACCATGAACAAATTATCAAAGGCTTCATGGGGCAAACTACAGCATTCAATAAAAAATACCTCAAAACAGAGGTTCTTGTGTTAGGCGATAATAAAGCAGCCAATGAGGCACGGTACATTCATGGAGAATTTGGTAAAGGAACCTGGACTTTTTATGGTGGCCACGACCCCGAAGATTATCAGCACATGGTTGGTGATCCGCCTACCGATTTAAACCTCCATCCAAATTCTCCCGGTTACCGCCTAATTCTCAACAATATCCTTTTTCCGGCTGCCAAAAAGAAGAAACAAAAAACCTAATCCTATCTTTTAATATTTGACTAGCTTTTTTGAACTTATTATACCGCCATCCCTTATTACTAAGGTGTAAAAACCCGGAGTTATTCCTTTTGTACTGAATTCCTGAACTCCCTGTTCCTGGCCTACCCTATAATCTAATACCCGCTGTCCAAATTCATTTAGTAATTCAACCTTAACACCCTTTGTTAGTTTTCCCAAAATCGAAACTCGATCATCGAATGGATTAGGGAAAATCAGAAAATCAGACGAGTTTATAGAGTTGGTTGCAATGGTGGCATCTGTAATTATTCCATTCCGTAAATCAATTCTTGAGTAGAACTTTGAAATGGTATTTGCACGGGTTGAATCACAAAATACCTGTAAAACCAGCTCATAAACTCCCTCACCATTTATCCAATATGCTTGATATGCCAAAACAGAATCAGATCCATCATAAATAACCCAGGCTGTTGAAATACTATCAGGTGAGGTTGATTGATAGTTAATTAGGCGAACTGAATCAATTTCCAAGGATAAAATCTGGCAATTATTGGTTATCCCTGAAAACAAAGTATCCAAAACCAATGAATCGGGAAATTGATTATAAGCGGAAGAATCAATATAAATATGGTTAGTATCCGCTATAATAAAGGAAGCAAATGCAGTATCATTCGCCTGGCTTATTATCCATGCATAATATTCGCCCGGACAAAGATTAGATAATTCTAAACTACTATCAACAAAAAATAAATTTCCTGAACCAGATTCAACGAAAATGGTATCAATTTCGCTGGTATCTGAATAAATGGTAAAAACAACTTGACCATCACATTGGCCGGCTAGTTGAATATCTGTTGGCACAGCAAGCAATCCCAAACTCGATTCCAACCCTATGGTAAAATATAAAGTATCTCTGCAACCAATTGAATCAACAAATTGCAAAGAATAATTCCCGTTACATAAACCATTTAGAGAAGTCGAATTCACTACGGTATCATTAAACCAAACTCCAACACTGCCCATTCCCCCAATCGACTGAAATTGAACTAAACCATTACAAGTCCCTGGAAAACTTTCATCACTTCGTTGAATCAGCTCACCTGAAAATCCGGTGCAAATTAGATTAATATCAACTGTATCCCTTACCGTACATCCATTCGAATCAATCCCTATTAATTCATAGGAACCTTGGCATAAACCTTCCACGGAGTTACTAATAGGAATTGTATCCTGCATAAAATAAGAATACGGCAAGGTTCCTCCTTCCAATGTAAAAAGAACAGAGCCATCACATATCCCTTGATTAAGTTGTCCATTAAAAGCAAGTTGAGTAATAGCAAAATCATAACATGGATCAACCATAATCTCAAAATCCCGGCTCACATTGCACCCCAAAACATCATAAACAGTTAAGCTATAATTTCCCGGACAAAGTCCTACAAATTGAGTATCTAAAAAAAATGGCACTATCTGTTGAATTGTGCTATTCCATTGTACTTCTGTAGGCGAAACCACCCCTTGCACCTCCACCCCAACGGAACCATTGCAAGAATCGGGATGGGTTGAAAAAACATTGGATGTTTCAGTTATACTCATTGGATAGCAGACCCAAAAGACTAAATATTGAAACGAACCATCGATATGCTGGCAATACAAATAGTATTTTCCTGCACATAAACCACTTAGAAACCTACCGCCCAATTGAACCATTGAACTATCCAAGGAAGAATGCCAAGAAATTGGGGTATAAAACAATGAATCCGTAAACACTGCCCCTCCATCACAAACCCCATAAGTACTAACATTGGTTATTATGAAAGGATCCGGGGGTGGGGGTGGAAGATCTGCTTTTGCAGTTCTAATTAGTCCTGCACAAATCAGGAAAAAAGTTAAAAAGATCTTTTTCATAGAAAAGAAAAGAGCCCTTTCAAAGGGCTCCTTACTAAAAGATTAACAATCCTATTCTTTAATCAATTTCCTAATTATGCCGGAATCAGTGCTAAGGTAATAAACCCCACTGCTCAAACTTTCAACATTTATCTCAACTACCTTTTGATTAAAACTATTCCTAACCGAAACTAATTCCTGACCTAACAAAGTACTGATAGTCAATTTATTCCACTTTTCCGATTCCAAATCAACATTCAATTGGGAAGAAACCGGATTTGGGAACAATCGTATTCTATCATTACTTAAAATGGGCTCAATTCCAATAGTACCGGAGGGATCTAAATAAGCCCAGGCATAGGATTTAAATGTTTCAACCGCCCGGGTTGAATCACAGAAAATCTGAAGAACCAACAAATAATTACCGGCAGAATCAAATTGATAAATGCTGGTAACTGTTGAGGCAAGTCCATTGGCATAAACCAACCATTCCACTGCAACAGAATCCTGCCCCAGGTAATTAACTGACCCCAAATTAGTGGAATCAATCAGCGCGTATACAACCGTACAGGTCGGAACAACCGGAGCGTAAATAGTATCATTCCCTCCCGGATTTCCGTTATTGAAATAGGAAGTAGAATCAACATAAACATTCGTACCATCACCAATTATGAAGCTACTGCTCCACAATGCACTTCCATTGGGAGAAACACTGGTTAATGTATATAAACCTGCACACAAGGTATTGGAAGTAGTGGCTGAACCAACTCCGCTGGCAACCAAATTCCCATAATAATCATTAACCTGAATAATACTGGCTTCTAAAATGGAATCCAAAATGGTCAAGGTAAAACCACCATCACATTGACCACTTGCACTAGCATCAGATGGATTTACCCACAAACCTCCATATATTCCGGGGTTGTTCAAGGTGTCTGAATTGCTGTAAATAGTAACCGGAGCACTAGTTGTACAACCATTTGCATCAGTAACAGTCACTATATTAGACCCTACACAAAGGTTAACAAGTGTACCATTAGGCATTATCAAACCGGTGGAGGTATAGGTGTAGGGTGCAGTACCACCATAAACAGTTATTATAGCAGCACCATCGCATGATCCGGAATTAGTAGCATTGGTCTCCGAAGAAACTACAGCATAAAAACCATTGCAATTCCCTGCCCCTCCCGAACTTACCGTAAAACTATAACTGGCAGTCGTTCCCATTGAATCAGAAACAGTTACCGAATAAGTACCGGGACACAAATTCGAAATCGAATATCCACCATTTTGTAAAACCACATTTGGACCATACCAAACAGCATCCGAATAAGAAATTGAATCGGTTAAATAGGCATAACCATCGCAAGTGGAATCGTTGCTGGAATTATAAACAAAAACAGTTGGCAACATCTGTGCACTACCTGTTATGGAGAATAAAACACCCAAAATAAAGGGTAAAATTTTTTTCATTTCATTAGTTTTTAATATCCAAAAGTAGTTCTTTTAATTAGTAAAAAAGTAAATATTTTTATCCTATTAATTTGGCGGGTCCCATTCGCTTCCAAGCCTTGTGCAGTTGGCCTTCCGCAGGTACAAGCTCATGGTCGGGCTATCGGCTGTAGTCCTCGGCTCACTTGGCTAGCGCCGCGTGTGCCTGTGGGCTACTTGCCTCTATCCCTACCCGACTAAACCCCAACCATCCTGCTTCTTTCCCAAAAAAATTGACAGCCCCTTCTGTAAGTTCTCTAACTTATTCGTTTCCAACTTACACGTCCTCTTTGCAATTCCTCTAGTCGCTGATATAATATCGCATTCTGAGCGGAACTTAAATTTGGATCTAAACTTAAAACCTTCTCTGCATATTGCCGCACCAATAATAAGAGTTGATTATCCTTCACCAAATCTGCAATCTTTAATTCTTCAACACCACTTTGCCTGGTTCCTCCCATATCTCCTGGCCCTCTTAGTTTCAAATCCACCTCAGCGATTTCAAATCCATCATTGGTTCTTACCATGGTTTCTAACCTGGTCTTCCCTTCTGAACTCAATTTATAACTACTCATTAATATACAATAGCTCTGATCGGCCCCTCTTCCAACCCTTCCCCGCAATTGATGCAATTGGGACAATCCAAACCGTTCGGCATTTTCTATCACCATCACACTGGCATTTGGCACGTTTACCCCAACTTCAATTACAGTAGTAGATACCAAAATATTGGTTTCTCCTTTTTGAAATCGTTGCATTTCAAAGTCCTTATCAGCCGCAGCCTGCCTGCCATGAACTATTCCCACCCTATATTGTGGAGGAGGAAATGCCCTTTGAATAGCTTCAAACCCTTCCATCAGATTATTTAAATCCAAAGTTTCACTTTCCTCTATCAATGGATAAACTATATAAACTTGCCTGCCCAGATGTATTTGTTCCTTCAAAAAGCCAAACAACCTTAATCGCTTTTCTTCATAATAATGTATAGTTTGTATTGGTTTTCTGCCAGGAGGAAGCTCATCAATTACCGATACATCCAGGTCTCCATATAAAGTTAAAGCCAAAGTGCGCGGAATTGGAGTGGCCGACATAATCAATACATGCGGTGGAGATATATTTTTCTTCCACAATTTTGCCCGTTGTGCAACACCAAACCGATGCTGCTCATCAATAACAACAAAACCAAGGTTGGCAAATTTTACCTCGTCCTCAATTAAGGCATGAGTACCAATTAAAATATCAATTAGCCCCGACTGTAAATCCTGGTGTAGTTGGTTTCTATCCTTCTTTTTGGTACTACCGGTAAGCAAGGCAATATGAACTGGCATGTCCTGTAATAAATCCCGTAAGGTTAAAAAATGCTGTTTGGCCAATATTTCGGTGGGTGCCATCAAACAACTTTGAAAACCATTGTCCTTGGCAATCAACATACTCATTAAAGCTACCACCGTTTTTCCACTTCCTACATCTCCTTGCAATAAGCGATTCATTTGCTTCCCACTACCAATATCATGTCTTATTTCCTTAATCACCCTTTTTTGAGCATTCGTTAGTGGGAATGGCAAATAATGGTTATAAAAATCATTAAATGATTGTCCAACCTTCTGAAAAACAAAACCTTTGTATTCCTTTTTATTTAAAAGATTTTGCCTGCATAAAAACAACTGTATAAAAAACAACTCTTCAAACTTCAATCGGTAAATGGCCCTGCTCAAACTTGTGGAATCTTTTGGCACATGAACATTTACTAAGGCCTCCGATAAAGAAATCAAGTTAGCGGCGTACATTAAATCCATGGTCAATGTTTCCGGAATTTGACGATGGAATTGTTTGAGTGCATTTTGAACTAATTTACTCAAACCTTTGCTATCCAAAAATTTAGACTTTAATTTTTCCGTGCTGGTATAAACGGGTTGAAAAGAACCGGGCTGGGCCTCAAAATCGTCAACTGTTTGTATTTCCGGATGTGAAATCTGAAGCTTTTTATTAAAAAGACCAGGCTTTCCAAATACAACATACTCCATCCCTTGAACGAGTAAAGGTTTTACCCACTTAATTCCGGCAAACCAAACCAACTCCAACGAACCACTTTGATCATAAAATTCTGCTTCTAATCGCTCCTTTCGGCCACCAGTCGTGCGAATATTCCTCAACCGACCTTTTAACTGGATCGATTGTTCCAAACTCCCTGCCTCACTAACCAAATAAAACCTTGTCCTATCTACATACCTGAATGGAAAATGATACAATAAATCCTGAACAGTGCTTATCCCCAACTCCGATTGAAGCAACTTGGCACGGTCAGAACCTACCCCTTTAACATATTCTACCGGTATTTCCAGCATCAGCTTATTTCTCCTTAACAGTTTACAAACCAAGATAAAATTCAATTGCTTTTTTAGGGAAAAAAGGAAAAATTTTCAACCACCACCTTTATCGACAAGCTTTATTGTAAAAGTTTGTAACAATTCCTTGTAAAATTCAATTTAAGGACTGAATTTTGCCTCACCATGAACATGAAAAAAGATTTGCTTTTTGGCCTTAGCATCAGCTTATCAGGCCTATTGCTATTTTCCTGCAATTCCAACCAACAAGAAAAAGGAGAAATCACAGCCGAAGACACTGCTAATGCCAGTGCACCCGTTGTTACAGAGCAACTGCCTTCTCCAATTGAAATGGCAATTCTAATCAAACAATCCGGGGCAAAATACAACCAGTCGCTACCGAATAACATAAAAAATGTAGACAAATACTCAACCAGTGCAGCAAAGGCATTAAACCTTGGAGTATACTGTGCAGATGTTGGTTATTCAACTTTATTCAAACAAAACCAGGAAACCATGTTTTTCCTGAATAATTGTCGCAAACTTTCAGATGATTTAGGTCTAACCACAGCTTTTGACAAAACTGTTTTCGATCGTATTGAAGCCAACATAGATAAACGTGACTCCTTGTTAGGTATTATTACCGAAACCTATGCTACTTCCAGTAAATTTTTAAAAGAAAACAACCGTTATGGAACCTTTATGCTTATGATGGCCGGAGGTTGGGTTGAAAGTATGCATTTGGCATGCAACATGGCTAAAGACAAAGGTGTCAATGCCGATATCGCACTCAAAATTGCTGAACAAGAAGCATCCTTGGAAAAGATAATCAAAGCCATGGACCAATTCAAATCAGACAATGCCGTAAACGTAGTAATGCTAGACCTTATCAGCATTAAAAAAATTCTGGCAGAAGGTAAACTAGCAATCCAAAATGGAGACAACATTCAGGTTGATGAAAAACTACTCGAATCTGTTACCTTAAAAATTAAAGAAGTACGAAGCGGGATGGTTGGGGCTTAAAGTTCGTTAAGATGGCAACCTATCCTTAATCTGATTTATACATTTGCTAAAATCTAAGTCATGTATAAACTCTTATCATTTCTTTTCTTATTCGTAGGTATAAATTCCTTTGCACAAACCCAAAAAACGGTCACGGTAGAAATTCAAACTTCTGCAAAATGCGACGAATGCAAGGAGAGAATTGAAAAAGCATTAGCCTACGAAAAAGGTGTTAAACAAGCTCAGGTAAACTTAAAAAATGCTATTGTAACAATTACTTACAATGCTGATAAAACAAACCCGCAAATTCTAAGAAAAGCTATATCCCTTGCTGGATATGATGCCGATTCTGTAAAAGCCGATACTAAAGCATACCAAAGTTTACCTACTTGCTGCCAAAAAGGGCACTAACATTTTTGGCAATGAATCCCAATTACATTGTTTATGCTATTCCTGTTTTTCTACTATTTATTTTTTTTGAGCTGTTGGTGTCTGTCATCAAAAACAAAAAAGACAGTTTTCGTTTAAATGATTCGATTGCTAATTTAAGCATTGGCATTGGAGAACAAGTAATTTCAGTCTTTTCAAAAGCAGGCATGCTTGTGCTTTATGATTTTGTATATCAGTATCGGATTACCACCATTCCTTCCAATATTCTTACCGGTATAGCCCTGCTACTACTTTTTGACTTTATCTTCTATTGGGCACATCGGTTTGGCCATGAAGTTAACCTAGGTTGGGGTGGACATATTGTTCACCACAGCAGCGAAGAATATAACCTGACTGTAGCACTTCGTCAACCTTGGTTCTTTAGCATGATGACTTTTGCCATGTTCCTACCAATTGCCTGGTTGGGTTTTAGTCCTAAGCTTTTGATTATTATTTCAGGCATTGACATTCTTTTTCAATTTTGGATTCATACTCGATTCGTCCCTAAACTGGGATTTTTGGAATGGTTTCTAAACACACCCAGTCATCACCGGGTACATCATGGCAAAAACCCCCAGTATATTGATAAAAATTATGGAGGTGTTTTTATAATCTATGATCGGCTTTTTGGAACCTTTATGGAAGAAAAGGAGGAAGTAATTTACGGCATTACCCATCCGGTAAACTCCTGGAATCCTAGCTGGGCTAATTTTCATTATTACCTCGAATTGTGGAATGAAAGCAAAAAATTGAAACGATTAAAAGACAAAGTCCTACTATGGTTTAAACCACCGGGTTGGACCCCCATTCAAACCGAAAATAAATCCAACTCTTCACCGGTTAATTTATCCACAAAATTCGACTTCCCTTATCCTTACCAACTCAAACCCTATCTTCTATTTCAATTTGCCCTGCTGGTAGTAATATCCATGTATTACCTATCTGTTGCCGGCCAAAGCCTGGTAGGATGGAAAAGCATTTTGGTGGCATTTTACATTCTTTTTACTGTTTCAGTTATAGGTATGCTCTTCGAAAAAAGCAAAGAAATCTATTGGTTGGAATTCATTCGACTGATGACCTTACCGATTCTGTTGTTCATCATTCGGATACCTTCTGCATGGGCTATTTCAACCTGGATTTGTGTAGGATTCTCCCTGGTATGGCTTATGTTGATTGCATTTGGTTTTCAAAAAAAATGAAGTCTTAGCTTGGAAACCACCATTCAGGCCAACATCCATCCAGTCAAAGGTTTTGATCAAGGTAGTATTTTGGTAATAAATAAATCAGCTAATACTTTGGCGTTTCAATGGTTTTACCATATTTGCACACCTTGATACAAGCCAAATCAATCATTAAAACTTATGGATCTCTTCAAGTTTTGAAGGGTGTTGATTTTTATGCAAACAAAGGCGAATTGGTAAGCATTGTTGGTCCTTCCGGAGCAGGAAAATCAACCTTATTACAAATTTTAGGCACCCTCGACAAACCAGATAGTGGGGAATTAATGTTAGACCAAACCAAGGTATTAGAACTAAATGACAAAAAGCTATCTCGATTTAGAAATCAAAACATCGGGTTCGTCTTTCAATTTCATCAATTACTTCCTGAATTCACTGCGTTGGAAAACATTTGTATTCCGGCCTTTATTGCAGGAAAAACAGTTTCAGAATCTGAAAAAGATGCATTTGAATTACTTGATTTCTTAGGAATAAAGGAGAGGGCTTATCATAAGCCTTCCGAACTTTCGGGAGGTGAACAGCAGCGGGTTGCAGTGGCTAGAGCGCTTATTAACAAACCTGGAATTTTATTCGCCGATGAACCTTCGGGCAACTTGGATGGAAAAAATGCCGAGGAGCTTCACCAACTTTTTGTTCAATTAAAAAAGCATGCCAACCAAACCATCGTAGTAGTTACCCACAACGAAAGTCTGGCCAACCTTGCCGATCGAAAATTGACCATGAAAGATGGACAGTTTATTCAGTAATGCCTGCTAGCTTAAACAACTTACAATTGGTATATTTTACTTCAATTTCATTTTTTGTCTACTGTACCTTATATGAAGTGAGGATTTCCTAGAGAATTATCCCCAAAAAAAGGTTGACTAAAAAAGAAAACATACCTTTGTAGGTAGCTATGTTGGAATTTATAAAACGTATTTTTCAAAAACCGGATTTAACCCCGGCCGATTTGGGTCAATTGTGCACCGATGTTCACTCTCATTTATTACCCGGAATTGATGACGGGGCCCAAACCCTGGAGGATAGCATTCAACTAATCTCCGAACTATCCAAACTTGGGTACCAAAGGTTTATTACTACACCACATATTATGGGCGATTTTTATAGAAACAGCCCGGAAACCATACTCCCAAAACTCGACCTTGTTCGGGAGGAGTTGGCTAAAAGAAATATGAATTATCCTATTGATGCCGCAGCAGAATACTATTTGGATGCAGAATTTAGCGATAAATTGAAAAAGGGAAATTTACTCAGCTTTGATAAAAACTATTTATTGTTCGAGTTGTCTTTCATGAACCCTCCGGATGGATTGGATGCTACCGTTTTTGAAATCCAAACCAAAGGATACACACCGGTTTTAGCGCATCCGGAAAGATATTTGTATTGGATAGACAAATTAGACCGCTTGGAAGAACTTCGGGAACGAGGTGTTTTATTCCAATTGAATTTACTTTCTATTGTTGGCCACTATGGTCCACCATCCAAGAAATTCGCCGAAAAACTCATCGACAAAAACTGGTTCGAATTTTTAGGCTCCGACTTACACAACATGAAACATATTGCCTCTATAAATAGAGGAATTGCCGATCCGTATTTAAAAAAAGCTTTGGAATTGGGACTTGCTAAAAACAAATCCCTTTGAAAACTTGCAAATTATAACTCAGCGAAAATTCGCTAGAGATAGGCCTTTCAAGGAAACGGAACTCGGAAATGCTTGTAAATGGGGCACTTTTGGGTGCACTTTTCAACAAAACCCCCATTTTATTAACATTTCCCAACTAATCTGGTTTGACGTATGAGTGGCTGTATACATTTGCCTCAACAATTTTTGTTTAACCTTTAAAATTTCAACAAAATGAACAAAGCAGAACTCGTTGATGCTATCGCTGCTGGAAGCGGACTTTCTAAAGCTGACTCTAAAAAAGCTCTTGATGCTTTTATTGATGCTACAACCGGAGCCTTGAAAAAAGGTGACCGTGTGGCTCTAGTTGGATTCGGTTCTTTCTCAGTTTCTAAACGTGCAGCTCGCAAAGGCCGCAACCCACAAACTGGTAAAGAAATTAAAATCGCTGCTAAAAAAGTAGTACGTTTTAAAGCCGGTGCAGAACTTTCTGACAAAGTAAAATAGTCTTTTATTTTGACGAAAATGATAAAGCCTGGGAAAACATCCCGGGCTTTGTTTTTTTAACCGAATGATTTTAATAAATTATTGACAAAGTTGTTTAAATAAACTTAAATTTGCGCCCGAATTAAATCACTTCAACCAAGCATGGAAAATACCCCACTACCAGAAGAAAAAAAATCCAAAAGCAGTCTGATATTCCTGATTCTTTCCATTTTATTCTTCCTAATCTCCGGTGTTCTAGGTTTTCTTCTTTTTACTCAAAAGCAACAAACCGCTCAAGTAACTTTTGAAAGAAACACTTTAGCACTCGAAAAAGATTCTCTACGCTCCGAATTAACCGTTCTTCTTGGGAAATACGATGCTATGGAAAAAGAAAACGGAAGTTTAAGCACCGAACTTCAAGCAGAAAAAGATAAAGTTTTAGCACTGCAAGAACAAGTAGATCGCCTGAAAGCCTCCGGAGATGGCGTAAAAGTTGCCAAGTTTAAAAAAGAACTGGAAGGTATGAAAACCAGGTATTCTGAACTTGAAGCACAAATTGCAGCCCTCAAAACTGAAAACCAAGGACTTAAAGACGAGAATTCCAAAGTAAAAGGTGAGGTTGAACAACAAAAACAAGTAAATAATCAACTCACTTCTGAAAATTCAACCCTTACCGGTAAAGTAAATTTGGGCTCCTTGCTAAAAGCCTACGGAATTAAAGCCGACCCAGTGAAAGGTGACAAAGAAAAAGTAACCAACAAAGCTAAACGCGTTGATAAAATTAAAGTGTGCTTCACCCTAAGTGAAAACAAAATCGCTAAAGCAGGTAACAAAGATTTGTATGTACGAATCGAAGCTCCGGATGGAAAAGTTCTATCTAAAGACGCTACCGACGAAATTGAAGTGAACGGCGAGAAAAAACAATACAGTGTTAAAAAGGAGATTATGTACGAAAACTCTCAAATGGACATCTGTATTTACTACAATAAATCAGACAATTTTGCTAAAGGTCAATACAATGTTCAAATCTACGCCGACAATAT
>JAIBAJ010000062.1 GCA_019695265.1 Bacteroidia bacterium
ATAGCCCGACCCCGAGCCTTACCAAACATCGGAAAATGAACCTCTGCCAGGTGCGAGGGGGACCCGCCAAATAAAAAACACCAGGGTTGAAAAACCTGTTTACAACAATCATAAATTTAAAGCAGTTCTATTGTGAAAATTGCCCATATTGCCCATAATGAACAAAAAGAAATCGAAGGGTGGGAAGATGTCCCAATGGATTGCCACTGCGGCACTGGAATATTTCAAGAAAAATCCCGGAAAAACGGCTAATTATAAACAAGTTGCAACCGGAATAGGTTTTACAGATCCCAATGCCCGAACTCAATTGATTATTGAATTGGCCAAACTAAAAAATGAGGGACGGTTATCGGAGCCGGAAAGAGGAAAATACCAACTAAAAGAATCGAAGAATTTTATTGTTGGAACCTTAGACATTTCGGCTGCAGGAGCAGGTTACCTAATGTCGGAAGAGCTTGATAAAGATTTATATATTCACCCCAAAAACCTGGGAACGGCTATGGATGGAGACCAGGTTAAAGCCCAAGTTTATTTAAGAAGAGGTAAACCCGAAGGCGAGGTAGTGGAAGTTTTAAAAAGAGCCAGGACTCAAGCCACCGGAGTGCTTAAAATTAAGGGAAAATTTGGGGTATTAATTCCTGACAATCCACGATTTACATACGAAATTGTTGTTCCGACATCGGCATTCAACAAAGCCAAAGATGGTGAAAAAGTGGTTGTTAAAATTACAGATTGGCCCAGTCAAGGAAGACAACCCAGCGGAGAAGTAATTGAAGTGTTGGGCCAACCCGGACAGCGTGATGCTGAAATGATGGGAATTTTGGCCGACTATGAATATCCAATTTCTTTTCCCAATGCGGTTTTGAAAGAAGCGGACAAAATTCCGGATGAAGTACCTGCCTCAGAAATTAAAAAACGCAGAGATTTTAGGCAAATTACCACCTTTACGATCGACCCCGTGGATGCCAAAGATTTTGATGATGCTTTGTCATACCGAAAACTGGATAATGGCCACGTGGAAATTGGAATTCACATTGCAGATGTATCGCATTATATGCCCGAAGGTTCCATTTTAGACCAGGAAGCCATACGAAGAGCAACCTCAGTATATTTGGTAGATAGAGTGATTCCAATGCTTCCTGAAAAGCTAAGTAACATGGTTTGTTCGCTTCGGCCCAAGGAAGATAAATTGTGTTTTTCTGCAGTATTTGAACTGGATGAGCAAGCCAAAATACACAACGAATGGTTTGGACGCACGGTTATCCATTCCATCCGCCGGTTTACTTACGAAGAAGCTCAAGAGGTTATTCAAACCGAACAAGGCGACCTGTGTAATGAATTGGTACATGTAAACCAATTGGCTAAAGTGTTGCGCACCGAACGATTCAAAAAAGGAGCCATTAATTTTGAACGGGAAGAAGTAAAATTCCACCTCGATGCAGAAGGAAAACCAACCGGAGTTTATATCAAACAAATCCAAGACTCCAACCATTTAATTGAGGAATTTATGCTCCTGGCCAACCGAAGAGTTGCTGAATTTTGTGGAAGAACCGCCGAAAAACAAGCCAAACGAACCTTTGTATACCGCATTCACGACTCGCCACAACAAGAAAGGCTAGAAGAATTTGCAGGCTTCGTTGCCAGGTTGGGCTACAAACTCCATGTAGATACCAATAAACAAGAACAGCTTTCGGCCGCTTTGAATAAATTGCTGAAAGAAGTGAAAGGTAAAGGAGAGCAAGATGTTGTGGAAATGCTGGCAATACGCAGCATGGCCAAAGCCATTTATTCTACCCAAAATATCGGACACTATGGCCTGGCATTCCCGTTCTATACCCATTTCACCTCCCCTATTCGTCGTTACCCCGATGTAATGGTTCACCGATTGCTGCAACATTACCTCGATGGAGGGAAAAGTCAGGACGCTGCCCCCCTGGAACAACTTTGTAAACATAGCAGCGAAATGGAGAAAAAAGCCGCCGACGCCGAACGTGCATCGGTGAAATACATGCAAACCATATTTATGAAGGACAAAGTTGGTCAAGAATTCCTGGGGGTTATTTCCGGAATGACCGACTATGGTATGTTTGTAGAAATTATTGAAAACAAATGCGAAGGAATGATTCGCTTACGAGATATCGACGACGATTTCTACTCTTATGATTCCCGAGCCATGACCATTTCTGCCGATATCAGCGGAGCAGTTTACAAACTTGGCGACAAGGTAAAAGTGAAAATCAAAAAGGTGGATGTAGATCGCCGTCAAATTGAAATGTACCTTGTTAGAGAAGATGTGTAACTTAGCTTTATGAAAAAAATCGCCTTGCTTTTTCAGTTGATCCTTGGAACTACCTTTATTTCCAAGGCTCAGGATACCATTCGGGTATTGTTTATTGGTAATAGCTATACCTATGTAAACGATTTACCCAATACATTCAGGCAATTGACTGCTTCTGCCGGAAAGGTGGTTGAGGTTGATAACAGTGCTCCGGGAGGATATACCTTCCAGCAACATACCACCAATTCAACAACCCTTTCCAAAATAAGTCAAGGAAATTGGGATTTTGTGGTGTTGCAGGAACAAAGCCAAATGCCTTCATTTCCGCCAGGGCAGGTACAGAACGATGTATTCCCCTATGCACAACAACTTGATCAATTAATTCATCAGGCCGACTCTTGCACCAAAACCGTGTTTTACATGACCTGGGGAAGAAAATATGGCGATGCATCCAACTGTGGAAATTACAGTCCGCTTTGCACCTACGAAGGCATGCAAATGCGGCTTCGAACCAGTTACCTGCAAATGGCTCAGGATAACAATGCCATGGTTGCCCCTGCCGGAATGGCCTGGAGAAGCAGTTGGTACAACGATTCAACCATTAATTTATGGAGCAGCGATTTTTCACATCCTTCCCTTGAAGGAACCTATTTAACAGCCTGT
Organism: Bacteroidia bacterium; assembly: GCA_019695265.1. Taxonomy (NCBI): domain Bacteria; kingdom Pseudomonadati; phylum Bacteroidota; class Bacteroidia; species Bacteroidia bacterium. The sequence goes on from JAIBAJ010000062.1 coordinate 2,942, forward strand.
ACATTTTACTCTACCATGTTCCGCGAACCCAGCTCAGGGTTAAGTTACACCGCAGGCATTAACGCAACCACCGCTAGTTTTCTCCAATACATTGCCGACTCTACCGTCCTGGATAGCCTGGGAAATTGGATTAGCTATTTTGATCCAAACTCCGACACCTCCATTTCCTATGTTTTGGATGCAGGCAACCCTATGACCGTTCATTTTAACGGCAATACTACCAATACCCAGGCAATTTACTGGGATTTTGAAGATGAAACGTTCTCCTACGAGCTTAATCCAACTCATACCTTTCCTTACGAGGGAGTTTTTACCATTACCAAAGTAGTGCAAACGCCTTATTGCGGTACCGACACCATCACCCTGGAGCTGCCAATTGAGGCTATCGGTATTGGCGAAAACCTGGAATCCGGGAAATTAATACTGAAAGAACATGTATTGGAACTACCTTCCTTTACCAGGTTTGAAATAAATAACATTCAGGGTCAAACGCTTTATAAAACTGAAACCAATCCTAAGTTATTGGATTTATCGCCATTTCCTCCAGGTATTTATGTTCTGAATTGGCAGAATTCCGGTCGCTTTTACCATCAGAAAATTAATTTAGATTAGTTTAATTATTGGGCGGGCCCGGTTCGCACCAACATTTTAACAAGCTCAATCATAGTGCATTTGCGAACCGGCCGGGCTATCGGCGGTAGTCCTCGTCGCCCTCAGCCCCGAAAAATTCGGGTCTAAGGGCTCCTGTGGGCTACCTTCCTCTATCCCTGCCCGAACACTCCGAACCAACAGTGTTACAAATTTCATACTTACTTAAGCATTTCCATTGTATATCCGGGTTATTTTTTGCAACTTTATGGCATGAAAAAGGTGATGGCTGCTTTCATTTTGATTTTATTTCCCACCATGGCATGCTTTTTATTCTACTTTTTGAAAAATCCACCTTGTTTCGGACTTGGATGTACCGGAAACTATTCCTTCTCAGATACAGCCTATTTCACTGCCCCCAAGTCAAAAATACAAGCCCAGGTCTTTTCATCCGGTTTTGTGCCAGAAGACGCTGACCTGGGAAGTGGAAATGCAAAAGCCGTTTTACGCAGCCTACATCAACATGCAGACAGTTTTCTTGTATTTACCCAACAGAACGGAATTGACTCGGTATGGCACCATGGTAAATCATTCCATCCTACTTCCTTTAAAGAAAACCACCTTCACCTGATACAAATAATTAAATCCCTGGGTTGGGAAAATCCGGATTCCAACGAATTGAAAGAATTGGAACATGCCATTACCTCCATTAACTATGGCCATAAAGCAGGATATTGCAAAGGACAAACACAATTCATTTTGGTTGGTGAACATTACCGGCATGTTCAAAACTAAACTTCCGATTAAATTCGCTAATGGACAAATTCCAATGGTCAGGAGGGTTTCATATCCTTAAAATTGGTCCATATTCAAATCAATCATTGGCTAATTTACAACAAGCGGATAAGTTTGAATATTCAACAGGTTTCTGTAGAAATGTAAACAAAATTAAAAAATCAGATCGGTTATTAGCTTCCATCTTTGCATTACGGATGAAACGACTGCTGGAAATTATTGTTTTGGTGCTTGGAATTGCCCTATTGGCTGTTATTCTGCTTCGAATGACCGGGTTATTATCCTTTTCCAGAATATTGGAACGCAAGCAAGACAAGCAGGAATTAATCCAACATTTCAAGGCGACAGAATCAAGCTTTACAGCATTCGCCGACTATTTACTTACTATCAAGAAAGATTCCGGCGAACTATACTTCAGCCTATATGACAACCGGGCGATTTTGCTTCTTGGTGCTAATCGCTGGTCAGAAAGGGCAGATCAACCTAAGTTGTACTATGATTTCAACCCAGCCGAAAAAAATTGGGAAAAGGAGATTTTGCCACATTTAGGATGGGATTCTGACCAATTTCAAACTTTTCTAAAATTGTTCAAAGAAACCGGATGTGAAAGTGTAAAAACTTTCAGAAATCAAATTGAATTAGGCTATAAATCAGGCATTTGGGTAAGTTATGGTTATCGAATATTGCCTCATCCCATTTCGGATAGTTTACAAAAACAAATAGGGGTGGAAAGTGGAATTCAAGTATTAAATCCAAGGGTAATCCTGGTAAAATCAATATCCATGTAGGGCTTACTCAACCAAAATAACCAATCCACAGGCATTTAATTTTCCGGCATCTGAATACCGTCCCGGTTTTAAATTTTCATCATCGGTTTCACAAAGGTGAATATAGTACAAACCGCTTTTTTTAAACTGAATTGGAATGGTATAGGTATCACCGTTTCGATATTTAGGCATATCCATTGGTGGAATATTGATGGCAATTTCAGAAGAATAATCTTCATAACCTCCAAGAGAACTTAAGGTAGAAACTGGTTTAGGTTTTAGCGGATTTTCCCGAAAGGCCAATAACTCAAAAAAGAACTTATTAGGTTGGGGTTTTACCACCAATTCGGCGGTTTCATTTACTTTTAACCGAGTGGGAAATTGAATAAACTCATAGTATCTATCCACAAATTCCTCGTAGTATCGAAACTGATTGGAAGTTTGGAAAAACCCAATTCCTACAAAATTATGTTTAGGGGCGATAATAGTTTGTTTATGAGCATCTCTCGGGGCCTTTTCAGCCATAAATGTTTGGTGCAATTCCAGCATACTTGAGGAGGTAAATTCATCCGAAACCGGAAAATCAGCCGAATTAAATTTACCGGATGCATTTTCGGCAACATGGTCTACACCACCGGCGAAAGCATAGCGGTGGTATGGTTTAGCACCTTGGGTATCCCAATGACCTATATATTTGTTTTCGGCTGCGTTTTTGCACATTTTATTAGCAACCCTGCTGGCTAAAATATCCAGTTGTACCGGTTTAGCTTTAAACTTAGCCCTGCTTTGGTTAATTTTATCCAACTGAAACAGTTTGAGGTCCAGGTTATGGTCTGAATCTTTGTATTCGATCAATCGGGTTTCGGCATCATTCAAAGCCTTATACTTGGCAAAGTCAGGATGATTTTGGGCTATAAGGAAAAACGGTAAAACGAAAAAAGCCCAGCCAAAAGAATGAAATAGTTTTTTACTCATACTTAAATTTCAATTTGGCCCGAAAACACCAAGCCAACTTCACCACTCAGCCAAACGTTGGAATAATGACCTTTGGTATTTGACTCAAAAGAAACCTCCAATTCACCTCCCGGTGTTTTAATAGCAATATCCGTTTGGCTGATTAACCCTGCAAAATGTGCTACCAATGCGGAGGCTGTAACACCTGTTCCACAAGACAAGGTTTCTGCTTCAACCCCTCGTTCATACGTTCTAATTTGAAGCCTGGAGTTTTTCTTTTCAACGAAATTCACATTAATCCCTTTTTCCAAGAAGGGTTGAGATTGACGAATAGCCCTACCCTCCGTATCAACCTGAAAGGTAGAAACCTGTTCAACGAACTGCACATAATGTGGTGAACCGGTATCCAAGACCCAATCATTTCCTACTTTTTCAATACCACTTACATCCTTCATTTGGAGCCCAACAAATGCAGTGCGTTCTTCCTGGTGACGGATTATGGCAGTATGCTCCCCATCAATAGCCAGGAATTTTGCCTCATTTTGAATAATACCCAACTTTTGGGCGAAATAGACAATACATCTTCCTCCGTTGCCACACATGGTACTTTCTTTTCCGTCCGAATTGTAATAAATCATACGAAAATCATATCCCGGTTCTGATTGAAGCAAAATAAGACCATCCGCTCCGATTCCAAACCGACGATCGCATAAATCGGCTATCAGGGAAGCCTCTGCTTTGAATTCGAACTTACGATTATCAATGATAATAAAATCATTTCCGGTGCCTTGGTATTTGAAGAAGGATATATACATGAGTAATAATTTGAAAACGAAAGTAAAGAAGGATTAGGAGAAAAACATGAGTATTATTTGTTAAAAAACTAATATGAATCAGAGAATGGAATAAAAACTACCTCCAATGAATAGTGCTGAATAGATTTAATCCTGGAAACAGATTAAAATTAGCGGTCTTACAAAACTTTCTTACATCATTTTACCTAAAACTTTAGCTTTGTGCACTTCTTGATCCAATTAACATGACCTCAAAACAAGCCATAGAAACTATCAAAACCTCCGGTGCCAACAAAGTTAAACTAGCCATAACGGACATCGATGGCATTTTACGAGGCAAAGTAGTTAGTTTGGATAAATTCCAATCCATTGCCGAAGGTGGATTTGGATTTTGTGATGTGGTTTTTGGATGGGATAGCGGAGATGTGGCTTACGACAATGTTAAATACACCGGTTGGCATACCGGTTATCCGGATGCACAGGCCTTGGTAGATTTAACCACCCTTCGCTTTATACCTTGGGATGAAAAAACACCCTTTTTCCTTGCCGACTTTGTTAGTTCGGATGGAAAAGGATTGCATGTTTGTCCTAGAACATTACTTAAAAATGTAATTGCAACTGCAAATAAAGAAGGCTTTGCCCCATTTTTTTCACAGGAATTTGAATGGTTTAATTTTATTGAGGATGCTCATCAGTTACATGAAAAAGGATTTAGAGCACCACAACCTTTAACCCCTGGTATGTTTGGCTATTCTATTTTACGTTCTAGTCAAAACTCCAACTTTTTCAATGATATTTTTGACCTGATGAAGGATTTTAATGTTCCATTGGAAGGACTACACACTGAAACCGGGCCTGGTGTTTATGAAGCAGCTATCACCTATTCTGATGCCTTGGAAGCAGCAGACAGGGCTGTTTTATTCAAATCAGGAGTAAAAGAAATTGGCCACCGCCATGGAATTATACCAACGTTTATGGCCAAGTTCAATGAAAATTTACCCGGTTGCAGCGGACACGTGCATCAAAGTTTATGGGATGGTGGAAAAAAGAAAAACTTGTTTTACGATGAAAAATCCAAAACCAAGATAAGCAAATTGATGGAGAGTTACATTGCCGGACAATTATATTGTTTGCCGCATATTTTACCCATGTTTGCTCCAACCATTAATAGTTACAAGCGTTTAGTAGTTGGCGCATGGGCTCCTACTACCCTAACCTGGGCTATTGACAACCGAACTACAGCTTTGCGTGTTTTGCCGGGATCCAGCAAATCTACCCGTCTCGAAACCCGTGTGGTAGGTTCTGATAGCAACCCATATTTAGCCATGGCAGGATGTTTGGCTGCCGGACTTTATGGAATTCGCAAAGGATTAAAACTTAACACCCCAATGACCCAAGGAAATGGTTATGCGGATACCAAAAATGGAGTATTGCCCGGAAACTTATACCAAGCCTCGCAAAACATGGCTCAATCAGAGCTTGCAAAAGAATTATTTGGTAGCGAATTTGTGGAACATTTCACCCAAACCCGCCTTTGGGAATGGAGGCAATTCAGCAAGGTTGTTACCGATTGGGAATTGAAACGCTATTTTGAAATAATTTAATTCTTGTTTTCTTGCTCTCTGAATGAAGCCTCGTTTGCTTGTGGTATTGTCCCGTTTCCCTTATCCATTGGATAAAGGCGACAAGCTAAGGGCTTTTTATTTTATCAAACATTTAAGCCAAACCTACCGGATTTTTCTTTTTGCGTTATCGGATCTTCAGGTTTCCGAACAAGCACAAAATGCACTAAACCCTTTTTGCGAAGAAATTCACATATTACCATTATCCAAAGCCAGGTTAGCCGTGAATTTACTTCAAAGTTTAACCAACAACTTGCCTTTTCAGGTAAATTATTTCCTAAACCAGCAACATAAACAAACCATTCAAACTGCAATTGAACGAATTAAACCTGATAAACTTTTTTGTCAACTTCCCAGGGTAGCCGAGTATTTAAGAACCATTCAAGGTATTCCTAAAACCCTGGATTACCAAGATTGTTTCTCCAAAATTATGGAAGGAAGAGCGCAAAGAGGTTCCAGGCCCATGAAATGGATTTATGCTTGGGAATCGAATAGGATGAGGAACTACGAAGCTGATCTATTTAAGGATTTTCAGCATCATTTAATTATTTCAAAGGCAGATTTAGACGCCTTACCATTGAGTAAAGCCCAAAAGAAAATGGTAAGGATTTCGAGCAATGGAATTGAATTTGAATATTACAAGCCCAGGCAAGAGAAAAAGGATTTTGAAGTTTTTTTTGCCGGCAATATGAGTTACCCCCCTAACGTGGAGGCAGGTATTTACTTAATTGAACGAGTGATGCCCTTGGTTTGGGAAAAATTACCCAAAGCAAAAGTGGCATTAATTGGTACCAATCCAACTGCGAAAATTAAATCGTTGGCCGGTGACTTAGTTGAAGTAACCGGTTTTGTGGATGATGTGAGGGAATGGTATGCAAAAGGAAGAATTTTAGTTGCTCCCATGATTATTGGTGCAGGTTTGCAAAACAAGTTGCTTCAAGCCATGGCGATGGAAATACCTTGTATCACTACCCCATTAGCCAACTCTGCTTTGGGTGCATTTCCGGGTAAGCAGGTTTTGGTTGGAGAAAACCCTTCCGAAATTGCCACCCATATCCTTACTTTATTAAATAACGAAGAATTAGCTGCGCAATTAGCCTATTCAGGTAGAGAATTTGTTACCCAAAACTTCTCCTGGGATGAAGCAGTTTCCTACATCTAGACCTTGTGAATTCAGAAAAGAAATTATTGTATACACTGGCGGCAGTTCAGTTTACCAACATCATGGATTTTATGATCATGATGCCGATGGGACCATTGCTCATGCGAACATTCTCTATTGGACCCGATCAGTTTAGCTATATAGTCTCATCATACACTATAACGGCAGGGATTTCAGGATTTATTTCTGCTTTTTGGGTGGATAAGTTTGATCGAAAACGCATTGTCCAACTTGCGTATGCCGGGTTTATTATTGGCACCTTACTTTGTGGATTATCGACCGGTTACTTCAGTATGATGGCTGCACGAATTTTAACAGGAATGTTTGGAGGAGTGCTTGCTTCTCAGGCCTTAGCCATTGTTGGCGATGTAGTACCTATGGATAGAAGAGCAAGTGCTATGGCCATTGTTATGACCGCCTTTTCTGCTGCCTCGGTATTTGGAGTACCCTTTGGATTAAAACTATCCAATTGGTTGGATTATCATGCTCCGTTTTTGGTAATTGCCTTATTAGGTGTTTTCATTCAAATTGCTTTGTACAAATTTGTACCACTGGTTAATAAACACCTTGAAAATCCGGCACCCAGACCCCATTTTTTTAGTGTAGTAACCGACAACATGACGGACAAAAACAGGGTTTTCGCTATGTTAATGATGTTTTGTTTGGTTTTTAGTCAATTTTCGGTCATATCCTTTATTAGTCCATACATGGTTACCAATGTTGGATTTAGAGAAGACCAATTGTTTTTGATTTATTTGGTTGGAGGAACCTGTACCCTATTCTCCATGCCTTTTGTAGGAAGGATGGCAGACCGATATGGCAGACAGAAGGTTTTTACAATTGGAGTTATTTGCTCTATGTTTCCTTTCCTTCTAATTACACATATGCAACCCTGGCCGGTTATAGTTGGATTAATTGTTGCCGGAGTTTTCTTTATTACGATGACAGCCAGAACTATACCTGCATCAGCTATTGTAAGTGGTGCAGTACATCCAAATAAGCGAGGAAGCTTTATGAGTTTTACCAGTTCCTTGCAACAACTAGGCTCCGGTTTAGGTTCATTAATGGCCGGTGCTTTGATCCATAAAAATGAACTAGGATTGCTGGTTAATTATAACATTGTTGGTTATATTTCGGTAATAGTGAGTACATTAGCCATCCTAATTGCCTGGAGAGTTCGAGTAGTGGCAGGAAATTAATTTTTATGAAAGATTCAAGACAAACCATGATAAACATTAAGGTTTTAGAAGTAAAATCAGAAATTGGTGCCGGAACCAGAGGGGCCTCTATGGGGCCGGATGCCATTAAAATTGCGGCGTTAGACTTTGGATCTCTATATTTTAAAAAAGAAAAAACAATTGAGGTTCCAAATGAAAACAGGGTGCTATATGAACAGGTAAAAACACCCTATGCCAAAAGAATACGTGGAGTCATTAACATGTATTCCAGAGTAAGTAAATTTGTAAAAAAAACACTGCACAGTGGTCATTTCCCGATCATTTTGGCCGGAGACCACAGTACGGCCGGAGGAACAATTGCAGGAATAAAGGCCGAATTTCCTGATCACCGATTAGGAGTAGTGTGGATTGATGCCCATGCCGATTTACACTCACCATATACTACCCCAAGTGGCAATTTGCACGGAATGCCATTAGCTGCCAGTTTGGGTGAAGACAACATTGAAAACAAAATGAACAACCTGGATGAAACCACCAAGGAGTTATGGGATGAACTAAAAAACATTGGTGAAATTTGTCCTAAAATCAGGTACAAAGATTTGGTATACGTCGGGGTAAGAGATGTAGAACCCCAGGAGGCTGAATTAATTAAGAAACACCGCATTCGAAATTTCACCATCAATGAAATGCGAAAAAAGGGAATTGACAAGGCCGCTGTTGAAATACTAAGCTATTTAGATCATTGCGATTTAATTTATATTTCCTTTGATGTAGACAGTATGGATCCCAAAATATCCATGGGAACGGGCACTCCGGTATCGAATGGACTTACTGAAAAAGAGGCCGGAAATTTAATTTTGCGCCTTGTCCGCAGCAGAAAGGTATGTTGCTTTGAAATAGTAGAGATTAATCCAACCTTGGATAAAGAAAACCTGATGGCAGAAAATGCCTTTGAAATACTTCAAAAGGTAACCAACCAATTAAAAAACGTATTGTAAAACATCAATAGCTTGGTTCAAGCCTTCATGTAGGTACGGAGTGGGTATCCGGGTAGGGATAGAGCGAAGTAGCCCACAGGAATGCGCAGTGATAACGGAGCAGACCGAGGACTACTCGCGAAAGCCCGACCATTCGCCTTGCAAACTATTTGGATTCTTGAACCACCCGGAAAGGCGAATGGGACCCGCCAAATAAGTATTGAAATCAACAAAGCTATCCAAGTAATATTTGTTTGAAAAAAGGTGTTGGTTTCAAAACTGAGGCAAGAATTCCTGTTCGGTTTAAAGTTTCTAACAACCGCAAATAGCCTGATAATTACTGGCATTTTCCTCTTTTCTTTGCAACTTGATTTCGAGAAGGAGATTTTACCTTTTTGGGAGTCATTTTTTGAACGATAATGAACTTAAAGCAAATACTTACACACCATACCCAACAAGCAGTTTTAGCTTTGTATGGTCAAGAAATTCCGGCTGAAAAATTACAGTTTCAGGAGACTCGAAAAGAGTTTGATGGGGATATTACCCTTACTGTATTTTCCTTGATAACGCATTCGAAAAAATCGCCTGAGCTAACTGCCCAAGAAATAGGTAATAAACTTTTGGAAAACAGTGCGGTAATTGATCGTTTTAATGTGGTAAAAGGCTTTTTGAATTTGAGTTTTAAGGCCCAAATGTGGTTGGAAGTTTTTCAAGAAATTGCCAAGGACAAGGATTTCGGGAACAAAAAGATAACGGAACATTCTCCGGTGGTGATGATTGAATATCCTTCACCCAATACCAACAAGCCTTTGCACCTGGGGCATTTGCGCAATATCTTTTTAGGTTATTCTATGTCGCAAATACTCCAAGCCTCCGGAAATAAGGTGGTTCATGCCTGTTTGTATAACGACCGCGGCACCAATATCTCCAAAAGCATGCTAGCCTGGATGAAAAGTGGCAAACAAGAAACTCCTGCATCGAGTGGTAAAAAAGGAGACCATTTGGTAGGCGATTACTATGTTGAATTTGCGAATGCCTACAAACAGGAAATTGCCGATTTAATGGCCGGCGGACTTACCAAAGAAGATGCGGAAAAGCAAAGTAAGCTGAACAAAGAAGTTGCCGATTTAACGGTAAAATGGGAAAACAATGATGCAGCAGTCAGAGAACTTTGGAAGACCATGAATGCTTGGGTGTACGAAGGTTTTGAAGTTACCTATAACTGGTTAGGTATTAAACCCGATAAATTCTATTACGAAAGTGATGTTTACCATTTGGGCAAGGAAACCGTAAAGGAAGGATTGGAAAAGGGTGTTTTCTACCAAAAAGAAGATGGCTCGGTTTGGATTGACTTAACGGCAGAGGGACTCGATCAAAAAGTAGTGCTTAGGAGCAACGGAACCACTGTTTATATTACACAGGATATTGCCACTGCAAATGAAAAAGACAGAGATTTTAAACTCGACAAAAGCATTTATGTAGTTGGTAATGAACAGGAATACCATTTCAAAGTATTATTTTCTATTCTGAAAAAACTGGGAAGACCATATGCAGATAACCTTTTCCACCTGAGTTATGGCATGGTGGAACTACCCAACGGAAAGATGAAATCAAGGGAGGGAACGGTTGTAGATGCAGATGATTTAATTGCCGGAATGATAGAAGCGGCCAGGGAAAAAACAGCCGAAAAAGGAAAAAATGAAGGACAATCGGAGAAGGAATTAACAGAACTTTATAAAACCATAGGCTTAGGAGCCTTGAAATATTTCATCTTAAAAGTAGATGCGAAAAAGCGTATCATTTTTAATCCGGAAGAAAGCATTGAGACAGAAGGACATACAGGTCCGTTTATCCAATACAGTCACGCTCGAATATGTAGCATATTAAGAAAAGGTACAGCTTTGCCAATGAGTAATTCCGTTATTTCGGCCTCCTCCATTTTACCCAAGGAACTGGCCTTAATTCGTCAGTTGACTGAATTTCCTGAGGTAATAAAGGTTGCCGGTGAAAGTTATAACCCGGCCTTATTGGCTAATTATGTGTATGAATTGGCTAAGGAATTTAACCAATACTATCATGATGTTCCCATGTTAAAGGAAGAGAGAGAAGAAGTTCGGTCATTCCGTTTGGAATTGGCAAGCAAGGTGGCCAATGTGATTAAAAAATCAATGAATATGCTGGGAATAGAGGTACCTGAAAGAATGTAAACCATGCAAGAAAAACTTAAAACAGTTATCGAACAAGGCTATCGATTCAAAGGAGATAGCATTGAATTGGGAACCGCAGTATATGAAGGAGTTCCAATTCCGGGAATCAAAGTAACAGCTCCTTTAAAAACCTTTAATCGTCATGGATTAATATCTGGTGCAACAGGAACCGGAAAAACCAAGACTTTGCAACGCCTGGCTGAAAGTTTGAGCGAAAAAGGCGTTTCGGTATTGGTGATGGACATAAAGGGAGACTTAAGTGGTATATCACAGCCCGGCACTTTGAATGAAAAGATATCAGAACGGGCAGCTTCGACAGGAATAAGCTGGAATGCAGAAAAATACCCCGTAGAATTATTAACTTTAAGTAATGAACCGGGTGCCAGATTAAGGGCCACCGTTAGCGAATTTGGTCCCATACTGTTTTCCAAGGTATTGGAGCTGAACGATACCCAATCCGGAGTGGTTTCCCTCGTTTTTAAATACGCTGACGATCAAGGTTTGCCTTTATTGGATTTAAAAGACTTCAGAAAAACCTTGCAATACCTAACAAACGAAGGTAAGGAAGAGATTAAATCCACCTACGGAAGTATTAGCCAGGCAAGCACCAGCACTATTTTAAGGAAACTTATAGAAATCGAGCAACAAGGTGCTGAACGTTTTTTTGGTGAGGTGAGTTTTGATGTGAACGATTTAGTAAAGATGGATGACGCAGGTAAAGGACAAATCAGCGTTATACGATTGTGCGACATTCAGGACAAACCCAAGTTGTTTTCGACCTTTATGTTGGCTTTACTGGCTGAAATTTACAGTTCATTTCCGGAAGAAGGTGATTTGGAACAGCCCAAGTTATGTATCTTTATTGATGAAGCCCATTTAATATTCAATGATGCGTCCAAATCCTTGCTGGATCAGGTAGAAATGATTGTGCGCCTCATTCGTTCCAAAGCAGTTGGGGTATTTTTCTGTACCCAAACCCCCATGGACATTCCAAATTCGATTTTGGCGCAATTGGGGTTAAAGGTTCAGCATGCATTGAGGGCATTTACTGCAGCCGATCGGAAGGTAATTAAAGCAACTGCAGAAAATTATCCAAGCAGCGAATTTTACAAAACAGATGAATTGCTAACCCAATTGGGAATTGGAGAAGCTTTTGTTACTGTTTTAGGGGAAAACGGAAGTCCAACACCTTTGGTTCATACCTCCATGAGTATTCCACGTTCCAGAATGGGTGTAATTAATCCGATGGAAATTGAAACCCTCTTAAAACAATCAAGGCTGGTTGAAAAGTACAATCGTGAAATAGATAGTGAAAGTGCCTATGAACTATTGCAAGCCAAACTCAACCAGGCGATGCAAGTAAAGCAAACGGAAGAAGTGCCGGAACAAGAAAAAAAAGGTCAGGCTCAGGAAAAATCCGTGATAGAAACCATTGCTTCCAATCCCATGGCAAGGCAGGTTGCCAATACGGTTGTAAGGGAATTGACCCGAGGATTACTTGGCGTTCTAGGATTAAGATCGACCGGTAAGAAAGGCAAAGGATGGTTTTAGGTTAATACTTAGAAGAACCAATATTAAGAAGGTATTTCAAAGTCCTTAAAATCCTACTATTCCATTTTGGTCTGTCCTTCATTATTGTTAATAACTTCCCTATTCCTGTTGGTTTTTTGCCCCAAAACCATAGCTTGATTTGGCACTAACTTGCATCGAAAATGAAAGGGAACATGACAGGTCTGAAAAAAATCAAAAGTGCCTTACTATCAGTATATTACAAAGACGGACTAGAGCCAATCGTTCGACAATTAGCAAAGCAGGACATAACCATTTATTCCACGGGAGGAACACAAAGTTTTATTGAATCATTGGGCATTCAGGTGGTGCCGGTGGAAGAATTAACCTCCTACCCATCCATTTTGGGAGGAAGGGTTAAGACTTTACATCCGAAAGTTTTTGGTGGAATTTTAGGAAGAAGAGGGCACGAAGGTGATGTGGCTCAACTTTCAGAATATGAGATTCCACCTATCGATTTGGTTGTTGTTGATTTATATCCTTTTGAAGAAACGGTTGCCCAAGGAGGTAAAGAGGAAGAAATTATCGAAAAAATTGATATAGGAGGTATTTCCTTAATTCGGGCTGCAGCCAAAAACTTCAACGATGTGGTTATAGTGCCATCCAAGTCCGAATACCCAATTTTGCTAGAGGTTCTAGAAAAAAACAATGCAGAAACAACCTTAGACATCCGTCGTAAATTAGCTTTGCATGCGTTTAAGGTTTCTTCAGGATACGACACTGCAATAGCCAATTGGTTTGCAGGGGAAAGAGAAACCAAGAGTGGGGAAACGGTGTTGCGTTATGGTGAGAATCCGCATCAAAAGGCTGTATTTAAAGGCAATTTAGATGAGATTTTCGAAAAACTTAATGGCAAAGAAATTTCATACAACAACTTACTAGACATTGATGCGGCAGTTAACCTACTTTCTGAGTTTAGGGAAACTACTTTTGCAATCCTTAAGCACAACAATGCCTGCGGAATCGCTAGTAGACCAAGTGTTTTAGAAGCGTGGACCGCGGCCTTAGCTTCTGATCCTGTTTCAGCATTTGGAGGCATTTTAATTTGCAATGCCATCATTGATTTAGCCACGGCCAATGAAATAAACAAACTTTTCTTTGAGGTAGTTATTGCTCCGGGATATGAACCGGAAGCATTGAACATACTTCAATCAAAAACCAACCGAATTATTCTCCGACAAAAACCTTTTCAATTTCCCGCAAGGAATGTTAGAACTGCTCTAAATGGCGTTTTAGAACAAGAAAGGGATTCAAAGTCAGAATCAACCACAGACCTAACCACTGTAACTTTGACAGCGCCTAATTCAACACAAATTGATGATTTGATTTTTGCCAACAAGGTGGTTAAACATACCAAAAGCAATTGCATTGTATTAGCCAAAAACAAGTGCCTTCTCGCAAGTGGTACCGGACAAACCAGTAGGGTAGACGCATTGAGACAAGCCATAGAAAAAGCACAATCGTTTGGATTTGATTTACAAGGCTCGGTTATGGCCAGCGATGCATTTTTCCCTTTCCCAGATTGTGTTGAAATTGCCGATCAAGCAGGAGTTAAGGCCGTTATCCAACCCGGAGGCTCAGTGAAGGACCAACTAAGTATCGATTATTGCAACCAGCATGAAATTGCCATGGTTATGACCGGCACCCGTCATTTCAAACACTAATACCAACTCATAGGTATTTAACAATCATCGGTTTAGAACAATTTAAAACCAAGCTTTTCGACGCCTGAAATCTTTTAAAATTTGGAAACTCGATTAGCTGTGAAGTTGAACGATTTGCTTACTCCCTGAAAGCTTAGGCAAATCAACAAAGTACATATCGAATAAAAAAATTAGCCAAACGAAACTCATTATAAAACATGGGATTATTTAACTTTTTTACCCAAGAAATTGCCATCGACCTTGGAACTGCCAACACCTTGATAATTCACAATGACAAGGTTGTTGTGGACGAACCATCGATAGTTGCCATCAACCGCCGCGATGGACGTGTAATGGCTGTTGGAAAACGGGCCATGCAAATGCACGGAAAAACTCACGAAGACATCAAAACCATTCGTCCTTTGCGCGATGGTGTAATTGCTGACTTCCATGCTGCCGAACACATGATCAGGGAAATGATCAAAATGATTAACCCCGGAAAACGTCTGTTCCAACCTTCACTTAAAATGGTTATCTGTATCCCCAGTGGTATTACAGAAGTAGAAAAAAGAGCGGTAAAAGACAGTGCTGAACATGCCGGAGCAAAAGAAGTTTACCTCATTCAAGAACCAATGGCAGCGGCTATTGGTATTGGAATCGACGTAGAAGAACCTATGGGCAATATGATCATTGACATTGGAGGTGGTACTTCCGAAATTGCCGTTATTGCATTGGGTGGTATTGTTTGCGACAAAAGTATTCGGGTTGCAGGTGATGATTTTACTGCAGACATTGAAGATTACATGCGCCGCCAGCATAACATCCTGGTAGGAGAACGTACCGCAGAAAAAATTAAAATTGAAGTAGGCGCTGCCACCACTGAACTTGATAATCCTCCACCCGATTACGCAGTTCAAGGCCGCGACTTAATGACAGGTATCCCAAAAGAAATTACCGTTTCCTACATTGAAATTGCCCACGCACTCGACAAATCCATTTCCAAAGTTGAGGCCGCTATTTTAAACGCTCTGGAAATGACTCCACCTGAACTTTCAGCCGACATCTACCGAACCGGAATTTACCTAGCTGGTGGTGGTTCCATGCTAAGAGGATTAGACAAACGTATTTCCCAAAAAACAAAACTACCTGTCCACATCGCTGAAGATCCGCTTAGAGCTGTTGCCCGCGGAACCGGTATTGCTTTGAAAAACGTTGATAAGTTCCCTTTCCTTATCAAATAATTTCAATTTAGCCCAAGCACTAGTATAGGATGAGAAATATATTGATCTTTATTTGGCGATATTATTTCTTCTTCCTTTTCCTGATTTTGGAAGGGTTTTCTATTGGTTTGCTGGTTGATAACAATGAATACCACGAATCAGGATTCTATAGCGAAGTAGGAGAACAAACCGCTAAGGTTCAAAGTGCTTATGATCAATTCTTTGAATATTTTAGGTTAAAATCGGTAAACGAAAACCTGGCTCGTGAAAATTCAGGTCTGAAAACAAGGTATCGTGCCTCCTTTTTCCAATATAAAAAAGGAGATCAGTTCACTATTAATGATACCGTTTTCCGCCAACAATACGTTTACATTCCTGCAAAAGCTATCAACAATACCACCGGAAACCGTAACAATTTCATAACCCTAAACCGTGGTCAACTACACGGAATTAAACCCGACATGGCTGTAATTAACTCCGAAGGAATTGTTGGAGTTGTAAAAGATGTTTCTCCAAATTTTGCATCAGTAATTTCCTTCTTAAATAAAAAATGCAGCATCTCAGCCAAAATCAAAAGCACCGATTATTTTGGTTCTTGCGTTTGGGAAGGCGGTAATCCCAAATACGCTATACTTAAAGACATTCCCAGCCATGCTGAAATAAAAAAGGGCGATACCATTGTTACCTCTTCCTTTTCTAAGCTTTTTCCAGAAGGAGTTAAAGTGGGCATTATTGAATCATTCGATCTTAAAGCAGGAAATAATTTCTACGATATCAAAGTAAGGCTATCAACGAATTTTCAACGGCTCAATTATGTGGAAGTAGTTTCCAACCTAATGAAAACCGAACAGGAAAATTTAGAAGCGGTTAGTCAAATTCAGGAGGAAGATTAATGTTACAGGAAGTATTTTCAAATATCCTTCGCTTTATTGTAGCCATCTTGCTGCAAATCTTTGTTTTGAATGAACTTAGATTAGGCGGATTCATTAATCCCTGGTTTTATTTGTATTTTATTTTAATGTTGCCCATCCACATTCCGGGTTGGTTGCTTTTGGCTTTAGCATTTGTTACCGGTTTAAGCGTAGATATTTTTTCTCATACCATTGGAATGCATACCATCGCAACGCTTTTCTTAGCCTTCTGCCGACCAGGAATTCTTAACTTCCTGGCACCTCGGGAAGGTTATGAATTTGGAGTAAAACCCACCATTAGCAATATGGGAATCGGATGGTTTTTAGCTTATTCCGGCACCTTGGTTTTCCTTCACCACCTGCTTTTGTTTTATGTGGAAGTATTTAAATTTTCGGAGTTCTTCTACACCTTGCTACGAGTACTTTTGAGCTTCATCTGCACCATGCTACTTTTGGTTTTGGCTCAATACCTTACCTACAGGAAAAAGGGGGAAGCTTAGCATCAATTCCTGAAAGAAAACATTTTATTTTCCACTTTATCCAAGTTTTATTATCAACCTCTTAAGGTTATGACTATTACCGTTACATAGTCTTATTATTTCCATTTCATCCATTAAACTTTCAACCCGGCTCTGATGTATGGTAAAGCTTTTCAATCAAATGAATTGGCTACAGTCTTTTATAAGATTGATTAATTTTCTTTATTATAGCCATATTACGCATTAGAAATTCTTAAATCGGGGTAAACCCAACCAAATCATGTAGTTCGGATTAGTAATCCTCCTATTGATTAATTTGAGTTAAACTGGCAAAAAAGGCATTGACAAATCCTGAGTTTAATCAAACCTTTGCCTGTGAAAGCAAAAGGAAAATTCATAAAAAACTATCATTCAGTGCTTTACAATTAAAAAAAAACGAATGAACTGCACCCTTCTACCTGACCAACCTCATTTTCCATCTCCGATTTGGGTTGTACATTTCCTATATGAAAACCAGGAAATACTTTGTAAACTGTATAATATGGCTGCTATCCATATTTAGCGCATATGCTCAGGATAGTTTAGCCATTCGGCAAGTTGAACAAATTGTGCATTTAAAACCGGGATGTACCTCGAGCATGAACTGGACTGAATTAATTCTTGCCGACAAATCCATTCAGGATAAAATCAATATGACCATCCGCAAAAGCATGGTGGCCTATTGGATAAAACCGGAAGATGTGGACGCCATGTGCAACCATTCTCTCAGCCATGAAACAAAATGCCTGTTAAGTTTTAGGCAGAACCATTTGGCAAGTTTCTTAATTAAGTCTCAAACAAGATACCTAAACGGTGGTACTCAGGGTTGGGTGCAATTAAAAGGCATCAATATCGATGTGCTGACCGGTGACGAGTTTAACTTTTCTTCCTGTTTTTTACCCGCCAAAATGGCTAAGGTTGATACCTTAATTATGCATCGTTTTCGTGATTGCCTCAACTCCTATGAAGTGCATTCTTCTGTTTGGCTTAAACAGTTGACAAATCCTGTTTTCCGCATTCGAAATTCAGGTTTGGATGTGTACTTTATCAATGAAAATTTTGCCATGGGTTATGAAGAGGTTCACCTTAGTTTCGATGAAATAAAAGCCTATATTGATCCTCATGGACCATTAGCCAGAATTTATGGATTAGCCCAGTCGCAAGGGAATTGGAATGAACATTGACCTTATTGGGAAATTTATTTGGCGGGTCCCTTCGCACGGGTATTTTACCATTTACAAACTTTTGACCGGCTCAGGTCGGGCTATTCGTTCCTAGTCCTCGTCCCCCGAGGCTAACGCCATCGGGGTCCTGTGGGCTATCCACTGCTATCCCTACCCGGAAAAAAGACCAGGCTTGAGCACTAAAACCCAGGTTATTCAAATGCAGAAAATAAAATTTGAAGGGTTAATAGACAAATTTCAGGCTGTAAATTGCTGTATCTGTTGCTGTGTATAGCTTTGACGAATTTGAAAGGTTATGAATAAAAAAAGTGCCTTCATTGTTCCAGCTCAATCCTTAAGAAAAATG
>JAIBAJ010000063.1 GCA_019695265.1 Bacteroidia bacterium
TTGGAATAGCCGTTAAGTCACAGTATAATACCACCAATCCGAATGGGGTTATTTCCGTTGATCAACTGCCCTCTTTTAACATTGAAGACGGAAGCTGTATTATTGGAGATAGCTTAGGAACGGTAATTGATGCCATGGTGTACGACGACAAAATGCATTTCCCTCTTTTGCAAAGTACCAAGGGCGTTTCGCTTGAACGTATTAATCCGGACAGAGCATCCGGAGATAGAGACAATTGGCACTCTGCCGCCGAAACTGTCGGATATGGCACTCCTGCCTACCAAAATTCCCAATACAACGAAAATGCAAGTTCCAGCGATTGGATTAGTTTAGACCCTCCCATTTTTTCACCTGATAATGATGGGTACCAAGATGTGTTAAATATTCATTTAAATAACCCGGGTCCGGGCACTGTAGCTACCCTTCAAATTTATGACGCCAAAGGTAGATTAGTGAAAAAACTACTGGAAAATGAACTGCTTGGTACTTCAGACACCTTTACATGGGACGGCATTACCGACCGAGGAGATAAAGCACGTTTAGGAATTTACATTTTATTAAGTGAATCATTCGACACCCAAGGAAATAAGAAAAAGCAAAAAAGCAGTTTTGTAGTAGGAGGTAAATTTTAGTCTCTTTCCATGTTGCGCTTTACCTCTCTTTCCTTAATTGACTCCCTTTTGTCATAGGTCTTCTTTCCTTTTGCCACCGCAATTTCTACTTTAGCATAACCTGATTCAGCTATAAATAAACTAATCGGAACAATGGTCAAACCTTTGTCTTTTAGTTTATTGGACATTTTCCGAAGTTCTGTTTTGGTCAACAACAATTTCCTGTCACGCTTAGGTAGATGGTTGTTATAGGAGCCTTCTACATATTCGGCAATGTGCACATTGATTAAAAACAATTCTCCGTTTTGAAAGGCACAAAACCCATCGCTTAAATTCACTTCTCGAGCTCTTACGGATTTTATTTCAGTTCCGGTCAATTGAATACCTGCCGTAAACTTATCCAAAAAGGCATATTCATATCCGGCTCTGCGATTTAAAGCAATAGTTTCGGTTTTCTTCTTTGCATCCATGCGGCAACAAAATTGAGGATAATTGCCCACATATTTTCATTTATAACATAAATTTTAAAACTTCAATACCACCAAGCCATGCCAGTCATTACCTTTGAATGGTATGAAAACCCAACGAATCAAAGTTTTTGAAAGTCGAACCGAAGCTGATTTATTCCTACCCGAAGGCAAGGTTTATCCGGTAACGAGCCAAGGAAAAAAAATTTGTTTGGTACGCTATAAAGATAGCATTCACGCCTACCCAGATAAATGTCCACATGAGTCTTATCCACTTTCCAAAGGTTATTGCACGAAGGAAGGAGAATTGGTTTGTCCTTGGCATAAATATAGCTTTGACTTGCAGAGTGGACAAAGAACCAATGGCAGAGGCTATTTTATTAAACCGCTACAAGTATTGGAAACCGACACCGGCATTTATGTAGAATGGCCACTTTCCTGGTTAGAAGCGTTGCTGGCATAAACTTTCAAAAAAAAAGCCCGATTTAAAACCGGGCTTTTCAAAATTCGGATTAAACCGTCATAATTTCCTTTTCTTTAGCTTCCAAATGTTTATCAGCCTTGGCGGTAAACTCGTTGGTCAGTTGCTGAATAGATTCTTCAGCATCCTTAGCCATATCTTCAGGCAACCCATCTTTCAAAAGCTTTTTCACCTCTTCATTGCAATCTCTTCTTACGGTACGCAAACCAACTTTGGCATGCTCAGCCTCCGCTCGAGATTGCTTAACCAATTGTTGGCGACGCTCTTCGGTTAAAGGTGGAATATTTATTCGAATCATACTGCCATCATTTGCCGGAGTAAAGCCCAAATTGGCAGCAAAAATGGCCTTTTCAATAGGACCCAACATGTTTTTTTCAAATGGTTGAATTGTCAACATCCTGGCATCAGGCGTATTAATATTGGCCACATTTTTCAAAGGTTGGTTAGTCCCATAATACTCCAAATAAATCCCATCCAACATAGTCGGATTTGCTCGTCCGGCGCGTATTTTCAAAAGTTCTGCCTCCAAATGCTTAATTACTTTC
The DNA here is from genome assembly GCA_019695265.1 of Bacteroidia bacterium. NCBI lineage: Bacteria > Pseudomonadati > Bacteroidota > Bacteroidia > Bacteroidia bacterium. Next base: position 2,105 of record JAIBAJ010000063.1, read on the forward strand.
CCCATCTGTTCACGGGCTTCTTCTAACAAAAATTCAACTTCTTCCATATGATTAAAATTTCAAGGCAAAACAACGAGTTTTTAAGCAATTCTCCAAGGAAAATTCGCTTTCGAACCAATTAGTTTTACACGCTCCTAATTTCGAATTTACACATTAAATTCAGGTATTTCTTTGCTCTCTTTTTAATTGTTTGGCGGGCCCCCTCCGCCTACCAAGAAATTTGCAAAACCCTAACATCCTGCAATGGCGTCGGGTCACGCTATCGCCTGTAGTCCTCGTCCCCCGAGGCTAAAGCCGTCGGTGGCCTGTGGGCTACCTGGCTCTATCGTTGCCCGAGGTGCAAACCCAGGCATTTGCACCTTTCCGGATTATATTCATTTTCAAGCTCTACCACCATAATTGGAAATTAAACCCAATTGGATTTATTGAATTTGGTTATGCAGCAAAACATGGATCTGATTAACTTCAACACTTTGATTTCTTTTCAGCCGGTAACCCGGATGCTGCCTAAACCCAACATAATCAATAGGAGAATTGAAAATCTGAACTACTTGATTTATACCGAATGTACATTATGTTTAGTCCAATTTTAGGTATTAATCTTTATTGAGAAAATTGGCCTAACATTCTGTATACTCGGCATTTATACCGAATGGACAAAATGTATAGTCCAATTTTATACTTAAATTTTCTTGAAAAAATCGGACTAACTTTTTGTATCCTCGGTACTTACCAATCTAAATTTATAAAAGCCTTCGGACTATTTATAAATTAAAATTGGTATAACCTAATAGATACCGTGAATAGTCGGATTAGAAAATACACTAATAGATCGCGCATCGGGCAACGATAGAGGCAAGTAGCTCCAAGCAAACGCAGCGTTTAGCGGAGTGGGCTTGGACTACAGCCGATAGCGTGACCCGAACGCCCATGCAGGTTATTTTGGGCTTTATAAAAAGCTAGTTGGGCGGAGGGGGCCCGCATAAAAAGTATTAAAAAAATTGTAGTAAGCGCCTAGTTGACATTTTCGGCCTACCCTACCTGGACTTTAGTTTAAATGGAAGAAAAAGAAAAATACGGCAGCCGCAACCTTATCCATTGGAACATCTTTGTAATAACCAAGGGTAGAATAATTCGAATTCTGTATGGTCCCATTGGTTTTTACATAACCCAGGGTGGCATAATTTCCATTCTCAACCCTACCATCCGATTTAATGTGACCAATCGTTGCATAATTCCCATTTTGAACGGTTCCATCCTCCCGAATGTAGCCAATAGTTGCATAATGACTATTCTGAACCGTTCCATCCGATTTTATATACCCTAAGGTTTGATAAGAATCTCCTTGCACTGTTCCATCATCTTTAATGTAGCCAATAGTGGAATAATTTCTATCCTGAATGGTTTGGGAATAACAATGGATGCTACAAATAGCAATAAAGAAAGCGAACAAAACAGTTTTCATACTTACCAGGTTACTGAACGACCTCCGCGTCCACCGGTCGTATTTCTACGAAAGGAAGGTCGTAAATTTAGATAAAAGCGATCGGCAACGGCCAAATCGCGAAAGCTACCTGTTACACCACTTAACCATGCTCCACCCCGATAGATGGCATTTTCAGCATTCGGATACCAAAAAGCCTGGTCAGCTTGCCCTTGCTCATCCAATTTCCCATCACCGGATAAAGTCCCAAATTGAAAGCCAAAATCATTGGTTGCAACACAAAGCTCCCATAGGTTTCCACTTAACTCCATAACCCCGGTAACCGAAGCTCCTGCTTGCAACCTAAGATTAGTTTGGTTAGCACCAAATCCACAACGCAAAGGACCTTGAACTCCCGAATATCCATGGTTGGCTAAACCTGCCGAATCATTGGCTATTTCTTGCACCGTTTCAGCTGGAGTTCCATCCAATTGCAGGGTATTTCCATCCACCGAAAAAGCAGTCCCCCAGGCAAACCCTAAGGGTATCACCTTATCGACTCCTTCCGAACAAATTTTCTCAAATTCCATTTCTGTAATTGGTCTTAGTCCTGACCAATCCAGATAGGCTATCAAATCAGACCAGGACAAAAAATTCATTGCCAGATTTTGACCGTCATCCCATTCATTAAATCCATTGGTTGTATTCAAATTACAAGCAAATTGGGCCGGATTAATCCCATCGGAAGATTGGGAAATAACTAAACTATTTCGGTTAGCTAAATTGCCAGTGGAATTCATACAAAAAGTTCCGGCTGGAGAGGTTGGTGGCATTACTATTCTGGTAGTTTGCTGAGCTAGGGTAAGGCAATTCAAAAAAGTCATATACTGACTTTGAGAAATTTCATACTTCATGCAGTAAAACGCCTTCCATCCGCTTGGATAGGATGCAGGAATTTGCTGAATACTATTTGAAAAACCGGTCCACAATTGATTATTCCCTATACCAAGCGGAGTAGGATTGTTTTGAACCGAAATAGGAGCTCCCGATAAACTATCCTTAAACGTGTGGTTACTGATTCCATCACCCAGTAAAAAATCCCCTTCTGCAATATAAACCATTTCAATTCCAAACAATTGGAAAGAATAAGAACCTTGATTTAAGGGCTGAGCCAAGCCAATTCTGAAGTTTGCGGATACAATAAAGGTGGAATTTCCGGTGGATTTCTGCTTGATAAAAACACCCATTGAATCTTCCACACCAAGCACTTCCAAACCGGAATCGGAGGTAGAATGATTTTCAGATACCGGAGAAAGTTTTAAACTTCTCCATTCAGAACCATTCACTTGGTACTTGACAAATACCCAAACAGCATCATGGTTCAAATGATTGTTTTCAGTCCAAGAATTATCCCAACTTACAGTAAAATTTAAGTGAGAATCATCTTCTACTACCAACTGAGAGAAAACCAAATTGTTTGCATTAACCTTATGAACTTGGAAGATCATGGCAATTACACTAACAATCAGCTTCAAAAATACCCGTCTCATAATCCCAATTTTACTATCCATTGTTTTCCCAATTTTCGAAAAGGTTCTTCAATCCAAAGGTAAATAGGGTAACTTATTGCCATGGAACTTACCAAAACCAAAACGGACCAAACTAAAAGCTCCAGACCACTCCTAACACTATTTCCGGATGGAAAAAACTTCTGAATTTCCCAAACTTGAATTCCGTGCAAAATAAAAGGATGCACAAAATAAACCGAATAGCTCAATTTGCCCAAGAAAACCATCGGCGAACTTTGTGCAAATTTAAGATAACCATGGTGCAACAAGAAAACCAATAAAAAGGTTAACAGGGCGAATTGAATATGCTCAGGAATAAAAACATCTTGCTGAATAAGTTTATCAAATAAAAACATAAAAGCCAGCGGAATAAAGGTTTTAACCGAAGGAACTTGCTTTTTTATTACCCATAAAAAGCCCACAATTCCTAAACAAAACACCGGAAATTGATTAAAGATCAGTTGGTATTGATATTGGTGATACATTCTGTCAACATCAAAGGGGTGAAACAACCACCGAAAAAGTAAGCGAACAATAAGTGCGATATAGAAAAGATAAATGGCCTGATTTATTGTTTTAACTCTAACAAACAAAAAGGGTAACAAAAGATAAAAATGAACTTCGGTAGCAATGGTCCACCCACCAAAAACAAAACTATTCATCCAAGGAGGGTAGGCCCAAAAGGTGAAGGTTAAATGAGAAAGCACATTCCAGTTACTTATATGAAAAGGTAAATCATAGTGTAAATGGTAAAAATCTGTAAGAAACAACCAGGAGAACAAACAAGCCAGATAAAAAAGAGGTGCTATTCGAAAGAATCGGCGGATACTGTATGCTTTAAACCCGGAAGCAGGTATGTCATTCTCACTTTCTAAGGATAGGTAAAGTGTAAATGCAGAAACAAAGAAAAACACCTCTACTCCATGCGACATGTTTTTAAAAACCTGTTTTAAGCCCCCCGGAATCTCTTGAAAAGAAAGCAAATCGAAGGTATGGCAGAAAACAACTCCCAAAATTGCCCATCCTCTTAATGCATCAATGTATGGGAGATGGGGTTTGGGAAGCATCGGGCAAATTTTGCTGTGAAAGTTGAGAAAGCATTGGCCATGCTAGCATACCGAGAGAATAAACAGGTTCATACAAAATAGAATTTTCATGTTTCATATACTTCTCCTGATTAATCAATTTTCCCCAGTTTAAAATGAACAAGAAAACTCCAACCATTAGGGTGTTTTTTAGTAGTCCAAAAAATCCTCCGAGCAACCTGTTTAACCACTCCAATTGAATAAGTTCAGCCAATTTGTGGAGGAACTTTCCAAGAATCATTACTCCGATGGCAACAATTGCAAAAAGCAGTATAAAAGAAAGAAAGGGCAAAACAGTTTGGTTAATTTGGTAATGAGCTGAAAGATAGTCCTTAACAACAAAACTAAATTTCCAGGCAACAACAATACCAAGCCAGAAACCCAACAAGGATGCCAACTCGATAATAAATCCCTTCATAGCACCTCGGATAAGTCCCCAGGCCAAAGGAATAAGAATTAGAATATCAATGGTAGAAAGGCTCACTGAACACAAAGGTAAACTTCAAAAGCAAACCAACTAATTGGTTTCCAATTTAGCGCTTTTCACTTTTTCGCCTTTTTTTATTCCTTCCAATATTTCTGTATTAATATCATCTGAAATACCACAACGAAGCATACGTTTTTCGAATTTACCATTAACCAGGACTTCGGTAAAGCGTTTATCGCCTTCTTGCTTAATGGTGCTTTCCTTTAAGCATAAAACGCTATCTTTTTGGGCAAGGACGATATCTGCATTAGCGCTATAACCGGCACGTATAATATTATCCTTGTTCGGCTTTAAAAAAGCCTTAATTTCAAACTGAATTGCGCCATTAACATCCATTCCTTTAGGCGAAATATAATCCAACCGGGCAGGAATAGATTTATCAGGGAGAGCTGCAATTTGGATTTGAATTGGTAGGCCTTCTTTTATTTTACCTACTTCACTTTCATCTAAATTCCCTTTAAACATTAAAGAATTCATATCGGCAATTGTGGCAATGGTAGTACCTTCATTAAAATTATTTGATTCAATAATAGAGGCTCCTTTTTTTACCGGAACATCCAACACGGTTCCGGTTGCAGTAGAAACCACAATAGTTGAATTGGTGCTGGCCTTTTTACTTGAACCTTCCTTAACTACCTGAAGATTATTCTCGGCAGCCTCCAATTCTTGATTTGCTAAATCCAATTTTAGTTTCGAAGGTTGCAATTCAGATGCTGCAATCACTTGTTGGTCAAACAATCCTTTCTGGCGTTTATATTCTTGTTCTGCATCTTTAACAGCAATTTTAGCTCTTTCTACTGCACTTTCTGCTTGTCCAAGATTTGCCGCATTGGGAATTATTCGAATTCTGGCAATGGTTTGTCCTTGCTTAACAGATTGTCCAGCCTCCACATAAATTTCTTCAAGAATTCCGGAAACCCTGGATTTGATGGTAATCTCCCGCTGAGGCACAATACTACCCGTTGCAACGGTCTTTTTTACAATTGTTGCAATAAAAGGTTCTTCCGTTTGAAAAACTTCTTCTTTGGGTTGAGATTTCTGATAAATAAAATAAAATGTATAACCGACTCCACCTAATACAACTACGGCTATAAGCCAACGAACGACAGTTTTAATCATGCCTGAATTTTTGCAAAGCTAAAACGATGAACCTTTCGAAATGGTATTCTTTACCATTGTTCTGTTTTGAACAGTGGATTCGAACTCAAAACAAAGAATTTTAAATTACAATAAAATGATTTTCAATATTATAACTTAAGATCTAAGGAATCTTAAAATTTCTAAAACTGGGATTAGTTCAAAAAAAAAGATCCCGGTTTTTACGCCGGGACCTCAAACCCTATGAAAACACTGATTGTTCCATTCAACCAGCGAGCAAATATATATTGGAATTCTGAAACTGTGTAAAATTTTTTATCAAGTCTGAAAATAATGACGAAAAAATTCTTTTTAGCATACGGCTATCTGCGATAAAATCTAACAGTCAATTTTTACAAAGCACTCATTTTTAACACATTAACAATCTATGCATGACCAATGTCAGGTTTCCAAACTCTTATTTGTTCAAAAATAAAGAGAAGTTTTCTATCTGATTTAAAGACTGAGTGTGTATTGAATAGCTACTGATCGAGGCGCCTCCATTTTAAGAGGTCGCAACGAATACTGGCGATTAGCAAGGTTACTAACAACAAATGCGATTTTAGATCGCTGCGAAACCTGGCAACTAATTCTAGCATCCATTACCCAATTTCCTTTAGTGTGTGTAGCACGGTAATTAGTTATTCCTGAAGGCAGGTCAGCAGAGTTTGGAAGAAATACTCCGGGAGCAATTTCTTTATTCTTATCCAAGTTATAAAACTCTTTATCAATATTATCGATATGACTGTAATACCTTGCAGAGAATCCTAGTGCGAACTTTTTGTACTCAAACTCAATATCGGCCTTGAACTGATGCCTGCTGCGGTATTTTAAAATTCCGCTTGAATCACTGCTGGTTTTACGATATGTTAAGGGAATTGCAAATGTTGAGTCAATTCCTATTTGCTGAATAGTATCGTAAGCAAACACATTGTCAGGATTCAACATTCGTGGATCTATCAAGGTATAACCAGCTAAAATTGACATGGAAATGTCTTTAGTTAACTTCCCTTTTCCTGCAACAGAAAGTTCAATTCCACGAATTCGGGTATCTCCTGTATTTAAAAACTTAAATCCAATCATATCCTCATTGCTGGAAGAAAGATTACCCCAATGTCCCATTACATATTCCATTGCATTATGGTATTCCTGCCAAAATCCTACCACATCAAAATATCCATAAAACCCTCCTATTTTCATTCCTTGCTTTAGACCGATTTCACCATTCCAACTGGTTTCGGGTTGCAGATTCGGATTGGCAAATATTTTTATACCGCCGGCACTGGTAACAATAAATCGTTCTGCAATAGTTGGAAACCTATATCCCTGACCATAACTGGCCCTCAAATAAGTTGCCTTTGCCAATTTTAATGACATTCCAGTTCTAAATACGGGCTTTGTAACCACTTCCTGGTTATTAATTTGAAAGAACTCATACCTAAGTCCTAAAGAAATATTAAAAACCTTCCAGAATTTCTTATCAAGCTGAGTATATGCTGCCGCATTTGAAGCCTGATTGTCTCCACTACCTGTACCAACATATAAAGTGGACGAAGAATTGGTATGCTGGCCCATTATACCGGCCGTCATATTAAAATCTTCAATAAACATAAAGTTTTTTTGGAACTGGTATTCGGCATAGGTAACCAAACTTTTATTGCTTTGATTGTTGCTATTTTCATTGTCGGCATAATACAACCTGGACCTTAAATAGTGCTTAGTTCCACTGGGTCTTACATAAGTGAAAAAAGGATCCACATAAAAAGTGAAAATTTCTTGTAAGGTCATAGTACCCGGATAGGATCTATAAAGACCGGATGAATCATTGTTCCATATCAATGAAAAATTAGTATGGGTTCTCATAAAGTTCCCATTAATACCATAAGCCAGCCCCTCATTCTTCTTGCTTCTTCTTCTTAGTTTAAAATTTAATCTACCCTTTTTGTCACTTACATCTGAATTGGATAAAGTATCCGGAACATCCCCGGCAGGAAATCTATAAACTCCCTTTACATCCCAAGGACCAATATAATTATGGTCGTATTGAAAGCTACCCCCAAAAACCAAATCCCATTGTTTAATACGTTGTGAATGGAAAAAATTAAGACCGGAAAAATTTGCCGAGCCACTCCACCATTTTTTGCCATTAGGTTTTTGCATGTCCATCCCAAAGAAATTGGCAAAACGTTGACCTGCATTCATGGAGTCTGTTTCCGGACTTGAATAAAAACCTGTAAATAGATTAATCCTAGTTTCTGGTTTTTCCTTTGGATAAGCAGTACGAATATTTATTACACCGCTGAGGGCACCTGAACCAAACAATACGGAAGAGGCTCCTTTTACAACCTCCACCTGCTCCAAATTCTCTGTAGGAATGAAACCCCATTCAGGCTTACCTGCGTCACCTAAAAGCATTGGCAAATCGTCTACATATACCCCAACTCGGGTACCAACTCCAAAGGTAAATCCACTTCCACCTCTAATTTGAGGCTCACTATCATAAACTGTTAAACCAGGTGTTTGCTCTAAAGCCGTTGAAATATTCCTGGTATTTTTATTTTCAACTAAACTTGGTTTGATTACTTCCATCGACTGGGTAATCTCTTCAATTTTCTGTTGAAATCTACCGGAAGAAAATACTACTTCTCCCAATTCTTCAACCAAAAGTTTCATTTTAATCTCTAAAACAGTAGGTTGATCTGCAGACACATTAATGCGAAATGTATCCGATTCCATACCGGTATAGGACACAACAATTTGTTGAATTCCAACCATTGATTTAAACTCAAATTTACCATCTATATCTGTGGAAGAACCATTGGTTCTATCATTTAAGTTAAAAACATTTGCCCCAATGAGGGTTTCTTTAGTAACAGCATCTGTCACAACACCTTTGACTATGCCCGTTTGAGTAAAGCCTGAATGAAACAAGGCAATAAAAAACCCGGCAGCAAGAATTTTTTTCATGCAGTGAATGAATTGAAAAGTAAAAGTAGACCCGGAGGTTTAGTAAAAACAAAACCTCCGGCATGGGTTTTCAACACACCGGAGGTTTAACTAAAATTAGGTATTAACGAGTAATGGAAACCTTTCCGGAAAAGGATTTCCCGCTGGCAGTAGAAACAGTGTATAAGTAATTGCCAACAGCTACATCCTGAACATTGATTTCAATTTCACGGTTATCAACAACTTTTCTGGTAACAACATTTCCAAAAAGATCGGTTAAGATAAAATTTGCCGATTCCATTTCATTGTAAGTCAAAATCAATTTCTCAGAAGCCGGATTTGGAAACAAACGGCAGTTCACCTTTTGAACCTCCGGAGTTCCAGTACTATATACAAATTCAGCATCGTCAACAAAAATCTCGCTATTTGCAACAGGAGAAAATCCTGAACTAGCGTTAATAATCGCTCTTAATTTTGAAGGATTACCTGCGCTGAAATAATTAATCGGTGCCGATAAACGTACAAACTCTGTAATTTCTTCATAAACATTAAAACGTCCTCTTCCAATGGTATCCGAACCATCCGAATTCAACAACAAAATTTCAACATATCCGGTATCGGTCACATTGGATGAATTCAATGCCGGAGCATATTTTAACCATGCAACAATGCTATCAGGACGGGAAGAAAATGCCATACCTCCATCGATAGCATAAGTTTGAACATTGATATCGCCGGTTGTAATCATTCCTTGAATAACTCCGGATGGAGATAAAGCAGAGGCAACAGACTTTAGCCTAACAGAATAGGTTCCACCATGAACATTTGGAGCGGTACCTTTTCCACATGTTACAATTCCTAATCCAACTGCAGTAAAAGCATTTAAGGAATTAAATTTGTCTGGTCTAGCTGATGTATTTGGTGCTGAGTAGTTAACCCAGGTCTCAAATCCACCATTCGGAAATGGCTCTTGACCTTGGGCAAAAAGAGTAGTGCAAAAAGCAAAACTCATTACTGAAAGTATTATTTTTTTCATTTTTATAGGTGAATTAAAATTCGGCGCAAAAGTACTGCTTATTCCCTCCGAACACCGATTTTATTTTTAGATTTCAACCCAGGCCTGTTAATAAGGACAAACTATTGTTTTTCAATTAATTGAGCTAAAGGTCTAACAAACCTATCGATATCTCCTGCCCCCAATGTTAGTAAAACCTCCGGTCTAATTTCCTCTACTTTCGCCAACAAATCTTCCTTCTGAACCAAAAATTTATTCTTATTTTTCAATTTACTTAACAACCATTCCGAAGTAATTCCAGGAATGGGAAGCTCTCTAGCAGGATAGATTTCCATTAAAAGCACCTCATCCAACAAATCCAACGATCGGGCAAACCCATCTGCAAAATCCCTGGTTCGGGTAAATAAATGGGGTTGAAATATTCCGGTGATTCGTCGTTCAGGATAAATTTCTCGAACTGCCTTTATACATGCTTCCAACTCCCTAGGATGGTGCGCATAATCATCAATATAAACCTTTTCCTTTTCCTTTACCTGAAATTCAAACCTTCTCCTGACTCCCCTAAAACTAGCTAAAGCTTTTCTCAACTCTTCTTCATTGGCCCCAACCAAAAGGGCTACTCCACAAGCAGCAACTGCATTCTCAACATTATGTCGACCGGGAAAGGCAAACTTCAAACCCATAAAATCGCCAAAAGGGGTGTGCAAATCAAAAACAAAAGCCCCATCCGCAATTTCCCTTATCTTACCACAAAAATCTGCACTTGTTTTCTCTTCTCCTGCAACCACTTCATAAGTATAATATGGAACAGATAATTTAGGAATAATGTCCAAACCATTTCGTATCAACAACTTACCTCCGGGCTTCAACCGATTGGTAAATTGCAAATAGGACTCCTTTACATGATCCGAATCGCCATAGATATCTAAATGATCGGCATCTGTGGAGGTAAGAATTGAATAACTGGGACTCAAAGTCAAAAACGAACGATCAAACTCATCAGCCTCAACCACCAGGTTTGGACTCTCGGACAATAGCAAATTGGATTGATAATTTACACTTATCCCTCCCAAAAAAGCCGAACATCCAACTTTGGAAGAATGTAACAAATGGGCCGCAATGGTGCTGGTTGTAGTTTTTCCATGTGTTCCGGCAACACCAATGGTTGTAAATGCCTCCGAAATAATTCCCAAAACCTGGCTTCTTTTGTACAAGGTAAATCCTTGATCAACAAACCAATTCTTTCCTAAATGGTCCTTAGGAATTGCCGGTGTGTAAATAATCAATAACTCTTCGGCTTTTGCATTCCTTACTTCCAATGGAATCAAATTTAACCGATCCTCATAGTGAATAAATATACCACTTTGTTCTAATTCCAAGGTTAAATCACTCGGAGTTTTATCATATCCACTGACATGTTTTCCGGAATATCTAAAATACCGGGCTAGGGCAGACATACCTATACCTCCGATACCTAACAAATAAACTTGCTTGATCGAATTAAAATCCATGGTTTTCTAATTGCTCAAAAGTAATACCGTTAAGACTTTGTAAACTATCCAATTTATATCTACTTTTTTCATTGATCATTTCCCTCAAATTCTAACAGGTTTATATTCTCACTGTTCTCTTCCTTCAGGCTTTCTTAAGTCAATTGACAATTTTCCCTTTGGATCTATTTTAATTTCCTTCTACCTTTTGTAGAACCAACCATTTATTACTCATTCTTAACCTATGTTAGCAATGGATTCCAACTTAATATCCGGATTTGAAATATTCGCACTTACCTTTGTACATCGGATTTTATTGTGAAAAAAATTATCCCTCTTCTTTTCCTGCTGCTTCCTGCAATCTTGCTTGAATCTCCATGGGGGATAAAATTGGATTCCATTATCCTAAAATTATATACCCAAACTGCCAATCAGAAACTATCGGAATTCCATCAGGTACAAACAAATCAAATAGCAAATAATTCTTGTTTAAGAGTTTTTAAGAATCTTAACGAACTTACTAACCAAGGATTCAGAACTTATTTGTTTGTCCATGAAAATTTAGTAGCCTGGAGTAGCAATCAAGAAAATGTGGCTCTCCAGCAAAATGATCTCTTCCGATTAGGTAAAACCTTAGTTAAAACTTCAAAAGGAAGTTACTTAAGTGAATCTAAACAGTCAGGTGACACCTTGTTGGTTTCTCTTTTTGTTATCGAAAGCAACTACCCAATTCAAAACACTTACCTAAAAAACTCCATTAACCCGGAACTGGGAAAAGCAATTAAATCCATTAAAATAATTGAAACCCCCTCCCTACCCCAACTGTTTGTAAATGAATTAACTCTTCCGGTTGTACCTCTCCTGTCACTTGTATTTTGGATCCTTGCATTCCTTTACTTTGCCCATTTACTTAAAAACTCAGGTTCTTCCTATAAATGGCTGATAATTGCCGGTTTAATTTTGGGTAGGATCCTTGGTCTATACTTCCAATTTCCTGCTTCCATTGCTACCCTATCCTGGTTCTCTCCCCAAGAGTATGCCTTTTCCTGGTGGTCTCCTTCTATCGGAGATTGGTTTCTAAATATCCTTATTTCTTACTGGCTATTAAATCAATTCATTTCCGATTTTGATCGACAAGATTTACCACCAATCTTTAATAAGTTCCTGGCTTTAATCCTCCCAACGTTTAGCTCAGTTGGATTGGTTTGGATCACTCAAAACATTAGTACTCATTCCGAATTTTTCCTAGACCCATCGGTGCTGGTCAAACTTCAACTAACTTCTTGGCTTGCTCTTACAGGTTTGTGCTTAGTTGGCTGGGGCGTTTTTCGCATTTCTTCCCATTGGATCCTTCAACAAAAAAACTTGGTATTTTTTCTGATTTCACTTGGGATTTCACTTTTATTCTCCTGGTTTCATTGGAAACACTGGCATATCCTATTAATTATCCTTTTGTTTTTCTCAGGCCTCGCACTTCATTATTTCTTTTCAACTAAAGGTGTCCTAAAAAACATCAGCACACAAATTGCTTTAGCCGGTGTAACCATTTCCATCTTTCTTAGCATCGGCCTTCACTACTTCAATTACCAAAAAGAAACAGCAGAAGTTGAATACCTCGCCAATAAATTGGTATCCGGAAGAGATTGGGTACAGGAATACCTTTTCAAGCGTATTTCACAAAAGCTGCAAACAGACCGAAAAATCAAAAACGCCCTTACCCTTCATCCTATACAGGCTCAACAAATCAATGAAAGCATTCGCGGGGCATTTGAAGAGGAATGGTCCGATTTCGAATTGGGTTTCATTCTTTTTTCACTGAAAGATTCCCTGATAATTAGGGATTTCCCTAACAACACCATCAGCATTCAGGAAACTGAACTCTTGCTAGATAAATCAGAACCTTCCGGAACAAGCGGCTTATGGATTGCCCCACCGGGAAGTAAGTTCTCATACATAGCCAAACTTAAAATGGCTATTGGAAGAGACCAAGCTAACAATGATTTCAACCTGTACATTTTGTTTTGGCCTAAAACCATTCAAAATAGCATCGGCTACCCTGATTTACTGCTTGAAAAAGGAATTGGCTTTAAAGAAAAACTCCAAAATTATTCCTATCGAATTACACAAAACGACAGCGTCATTCAACAAAATTTTGTGCATTGGCAAACCAATTCCATATTCCAAAAACTTACAACTCCCGTTTGGAAACGATGGATAAATCAAGACCTCTATTGGAAAATCATTTCTGACAATGGTAACACCCAAATAGAAATCACCCGACCTAATTCCATTTTTGCTTCATTTTTTAACTCTTTCACCATCCTATTTAGTTTTTTCTTTATCCTAGGAATTCTAAGTTCATTGATCTCAAGACAATCTGCTTGGCGCGACTTCCTCTTTCTTAGTTTTAGAAACCGAATTATTACAGCTACTACAGGATTATTAACGCTCACTTTATTTTCTATCGGATTTGCCTCTGCCAGATTAATGGTAAAACAAATTGACCATAAAAACATTGACTTGGCTGAAGAAAAACTTCACACCATCAAAAACAGAATTGAAAAAGAAAAACGTATTTCCAACTCTTTTCTGCTTGACTTGGCTCTTGAATCCAATGTAGATATCCATATTTATAATGCCATGGGCCACCTGGTCTCTACCACACGTCCGGTAATTTTTAGAGATGGCTACACCGGAAAAATGATTAATCCAGAAGCGCTGAACGGATTGAAAGAATCAACCGGTGATGATAGTTTCTTCAGGGAAAAAATTGGAACCCTAAGTTTCCTTTCGGCCTACACCCCCTTGCAGGTACTTGGCAATACCTATTATATCAATATCCCCTTTTTCGCCCGACAAGAAGAAATAAGAGAAGAGCTATCTTCCATGATTTCATCCTTACTCAATATCTATTTCATCCTTGTATCATTGAGTGTTGTTCTAACCTTATTAATTTCAGGTTACATCACTTCCCCACTCGAAACCATTGCAACCAAACTTACCAATGTTGACCTCAACAAACCGGAATATATTCAATGGAAAGGGGAAGATGAAATTGGAAAATTAGTTATTGCTTACAACCACATGGTTGACGAACTTGCTCATAACGTGGAAGAACTCGCCAAGTCAGAAAGAGAATCGGCCTGGAGAGAAATGGCAAAACAAGTAGCCCACGAAATAAAAAACCCGCTCACCCCCATGAAATTGCAAGTTCAACATTTGAGCATGCGATACAAAGCACAATCTCCCGGGTGGGAAGAACAATTGGTTAAAACGCTTGCGTTGTTGGAAGAACAAATCGATAACCTGGCCAATATTGCCAATGCCTTTTCCAATTTCGCAAAAATGCCACAAGGAAATCCCGAAGGCTTTGATTGCAGGGAAGTTCTAACCAACCTTTCTAACCTATTAAACAACGAAAAAGATTATCGAATTTCCCTCGATATCCCAAACTCTCCGCTCTTGATTTTCATTGATAAACAACAATTTTCCAGGTCCATACAAAACTTATTAAAAAATGCCATTCAATCTATCCCATCTAATCAATTCGGACAAATTAATATCAACGCCTATCAACATGAAAACCAAGTAATTATTCGAATTCAAGACAATGGTTCCGGCATTCCGAATGAAGTACAGGAGAAAATATTCATGCCCAATTTCACCACAAAATCCTCCGGCATGGGACTGGGATTAGCCATGGCTAAAAATATCATGGAGCAAGCCAATGGGCAAATCTCCTTTGAAACCGGCCCAAACCAAGGAACTACCTTCCAAATTTGCCTACCTGCAATTTCCTAATGGCCGGAATTTACCTCCATATTCCTTACTGCAAACAAGCTTGCACCTACTGCAACTTCCACTTTTCTACACATACTAAATCCCTCCACGAGCTTATCCAAAGCATGTTGCGCGAAATCGAACTTCGCCATACTTTTCTGGATTCTGAAACTATTGAAACCATCTATTTCGGCGGTGGAACACCTTCACTTCTTCCTTCCGAATTGCTGGCCGAATTAATGAATCACCTGAAAAATCATTTTGCCCTTTCCAATAACCTTGAAATTACGCTGGAGGCAAATCCAGATGATATTGACTTAACAAATCTTGAAAACTGGCTTGGATTAGGCTTTAACCGTCTCAGTGTTGGAGTGCAAAGCTTCCGTGACCAGGATTTGATTTGGATGAACCGCAGCCACCGATCACAACAAGCCCAAAATGCTATCAAACTTGCCCGTTCCGCCGGATTTCACAATATTAACCTTGACCTAATTTATGCCCTACCCAATCTGACTGACCAAGATTGGATCAGTAATATTCAGCAGGCCATCGATTTGGGAATCACCCATCTTTCCAGCTATTCCCTAACCGTAGAAGAAAAAACCAAATTAAATCACCTCATCAAAAAAGGTGAAATGCCTCAGGAAGATGAAGACCAAAGTGCCAGACAGTTCGAAATTCTGATGAAACAAACCTTTATGGCAGGTTTCGAGCACTATGAAATTTCAAATTTTTCAAAGCCGGGCTTTCATTCCAAGCACAATAGTTCGTATTGGAACCGACAGCCCTACATCGGTTTTGGCCCTTCTGCCCATTCCTTCAAAAACAATGTCCGTCAGTGGAATATCAGTAGCAATTCAGCCTATATTCAGTCGTTACAAAAAGGATTTCCAAATTTGCAGGAGGAAATTTTAACAAAAAAAGAAATCGCTAACGAATTAATTATGACCGGACTTCGAACAAAAAAAGGTTTCCATCAAAACCAAATCATCGAACTTCAATTGCCGGAGTGGCATCGCTGGCAGATCCAACTTGATAAAGAAGTTCAAAAAGGTTTGATTGATAATCAAAATGGCCTGATCACCTTGACTCATACAGGTAAATTTCTAGCGGATGAAATAGCTTCAAACTTATTTTTTATTTAAATTGTTTGGGGGGCCCCATTCGCAAAAAAATAATCATTCATCCAATCTGTATCAGGCTCATGGGCGGGCTATCGCTAATACTCCTCGTCCGGTTCCGCTATCGCTGCACCGTCCTGTGGGGTATCACGCTCTATCCCTGCCCCACACTCCGAACAAAATTTTTGCTAAACTTCTAATACCTGTGAAAAAGCTATTTAGGGACTGCTGAAAAAGTCAGAAATACAGCAGATGCAAGGCGCCAAGGTGAAGCTGTATATTTAATATTGCGAACCGCAGACAACAAAAGAGATGCTGTATTTCTGACTAAGGATACAAAGTAATCTTCAAAAAATATGGATGCAAGGAAATCAAAAGAATCTAATTCAAAACCTTGCATCAATTTGATTTAAATTATTAATTAAATGACTTATAATAAATCGATTGAGTGTTTTCAGCAGACCCTATTTAGGCAAATTAGTGCTTAGCCTCATTGGACAATTACAGATTTGCAATCGGAATAAAACTAACAAGAAACCAATAGATACCACTTCGGTATGAGCAGCGAACCGCTGCATGAAAATGCACCCTCCTCGGGCAACGATAGAGGCAAGTAGCCCACAGGACCACGCGGCGCTAGCCAAGTGGGCCGAGGACTACAGCCGATAGCGTGACCCGAACGCCCATGCAGGTTGTTTAGGAATTTGCAAAAGGATTAATAGGCGGAGGGGGCCCGCATACCAGGTATTAAAAAACAATTGATTACTCATTAGGTTATTTTCAGCACAAACCGAATACCCTAATAAACAAAAAGGCCCGCAAATTGCGAGCCCTTGTGTTGGAATAACAAACAACTATTGAATGTTTAAATGCTTTTTAACTGCACTTAACATATCTTCTGTTTCATCTTTTACAAGCAATACGCCGGCAGAAGAATCAAATACATAATTAATTCCTTTTTCTTTTGCAACAGCTTCAATTGCCTTTCTAGCTTTATCAATGATTGGAGCCATTAATTCTTGCTCCTTTTTTGCAATATCATCTTGAGCCTTGGTCTGAAAATCTTTGATACGGTTGTTCAAATCTTCCAATTCTTTGGCTTTTGTTTGCTTAACAAGTTCAGTCATACTGCCTTCCTGAGCCATATAATCCTGATATTTTTTATCAAATTCTGCACTCATAATTCTCAATTGTTCTTGTAAACCTTTGGCATAGGTTTCCATATCTGTTTGAGCTTTCTTCTTTTCCGGCATGGATTCCACTAGAGCAGCGGCATCAATATGACCGAATTTCTTTTGAGCAAATGCATTTACTTGGCCAATTAAACAAAGCGCTATAATGGCAGTTAGGATCTTTTTCATGAAATTTATTGGATGATTTATTGGTTATTTTAGGTTTACTTTTTCTCTTTAGGCTCGTCCGGATTCATTTTGATTCCCAAACTTTCCAATACTTCGTTGCTGATATCATACTTGGTATTGGTATACAACATGGTTAGGCTATTGGCTTTATCAAAAATAATGGCATAACTTTTTGAATTTGCAATGTCTTTAATTGCATTAAACACTTTATCTTGAATAGGTTTCACCAACTCCTGACGTTTTTTATACAAGTCGCCTTCGTATCCAAAGCGTTGTTTTTGAAGGTCTTTAGCTTCTTTTTCTTTCTTAACGATATCATCTTCTCTTTTACGACGCATATCTTCGGTCAACAGCACTTGTTCGGCCTGAAATGCTTTATACATTTTATCAATTTCAGCATATTTTGCTTCAATTTCCTTTTGCCAACCTACGGATATTTCATCCAATTGACTTTGTTTAGATTTATATTCCGGAATATTATTTAGGATATATTCCGTATCAACATAGCCTATTTTTTGGGCAAAGGATCCCAAGGTTAAAATGCTTAAACCTAGAACAGCAAAGAACTTTTTCATGATTTTTCTAAATTAGTTTTGTTCAATAGATGCCGAATGGGACGGCGAAGATAGAAATTTATTGTTCAAAGTTCATGCCAATCGAAAAGTGAAAATGCGAACCATTAACGCCTGGGTTATTTAATACCGGATCAAATCCATAACCCCAGTCAACCCCTAGCAAACCAAACATTGGCAAAAATACCCGAACACCGACCCCGGCAGAACGGTACACATTAAAAGGATTGTAACCATCCCATTTGGCCCAGGATCGACCTGCCTCCACAAAGCCATATCCAAAAATAGTAGCAGAAGGATTAAGTGAAACCGGATAGCGCAATTCCATGGTATATTTATTATAAATGGTACCACCAACCGAACCCAGTTTAGAATCAATGGGTACCAAGGAATTATTGGCATAACCCCGCAAAGCAATAATTTCTCTTCCATCCAAAGAGTAACCGGATAATCCATCACCACCTAAATAGAAACGTTCGAAAGGAACCAAACCCAATTGCCTGTTATATAACCCGATTAATCCCATGTGAACCCGGGTTGCAATTACCAATTTGTCTACAATTCTCTGATAGCCGGCAAACTTAAATTTGTATTTATGAAATTCCAACCAACGGAACTTATCCTGACCAGAAATTTCTGAATAATCCTTTTTGGTAAATAAGGAAATCGGAGGAGTAAACTGACCGGTTAAGGAGATATTCATACCATCAAATGGATAAATAGGTCCGTTTACTGAATTCCTGGAAAAGGTAATTCTCAAACTAGCCTGATTAGCTGCCCCGGTTGAAAAACCCAATTGAGGAAGAGACTGATAATTTTTGAGTGAATAATTCTGATAAATCAATTCTCCAAACATTAAGAAATAGTCATCGGGCCATTTTAATCGCTTTCCAAAACCTATGGTCGCACCACCGATGGCGATAGATTGCCTGTTGGAATCGCTGCGTTTTAAGCCATTGCTTTGAACTGAATAAAACCCTGAAACCGTAAAGGAATTCGGAGCTTTACCGCCGAACCAAGGTTCAGTAAACGACAAATTATAGGACTGAAAATAAATACCATTACTTTGAGCTTGAATACTCAATTTTTGTCCATCCCCGGTTGGTAAAGGTCTCCAAGCAGATTTTTTACCAATATTTTTTAAAGAAAAATTATTGAAGGTAAG
>JAIBAJ010000064.1 GCA_019695265.1 Bacteroidia bacterium
CTCGGTAAGTCCTCAACTAACCAATAAATGGAAATTTTCAATAGTCCTGAGCAATCCGATTTGAACTAAATTTTCCTGGTGAAACTGACCAAGGGATTGAAGCAGCGAACTAAATAAATAGTTCTTCGAAAGATGTAATTTGCTTATAGTCGTTTTAGTCTTTCTGGATAAAATTTCATCATCATCAACCTTCATTTCATCCAAGGCCGAAAAAACCTTCAAATAGCTTGCCGAGCCTGAATCATCAAAACCGGAACTTGCCCATTTGCGAAAATACCCCTTTTCGGAGGGTGAAAGTGATTTAATTAATTCGAAAAGCATCTAATTGAAAATTAAGGTATTATCTGATTCTTGGGTTCAAAATTCTCCTTGCCGAAGCCAAAGATTCAGATTTTTTTGATTTCTACAATCTTTTTCTTCAGAATTTCTTTGCAAGCACAAAATATCCTTAAGATGGAAAAAATCAAATTACTTTTTATTGTCATTCTAACCATTCCGGCATTTCGAACCATGTCTCAGACCGTAATTGCCGGTTCAGGTGGTTTTTCGTTACAACCTAATTACAGTGTAGCCTGGACCTTAGGTGAATCCATTACTGCAAGTCTTTCAAATTCCAATACCATGCTTACCCAAGGATTTCACCAGGTGAGTGGCACTGTGGTTGGAATTGAGCAGCCGGATAATGACTTGAATTTTCGTATCTATCCGAATCCTTTTGCGGAACACTTGTCTATTCAGATTTCGGAGGCTAATCAATTGGGATATTCTTACCGAATTTCAGATTTAACCGGACAGACTATAGTTGCTGATTCGCCTTTAAATCAAACTTATACCGATATAAATCTTTCCAACTTGGCTCCGGGGGTCTATTTAATAACCATTTCTAATTCAACAAACAGATCAAGTTACCGAATCATCAAAACCAATTAATCGCATTTCATTCACCTCTTTTAATTTTTTAATCATGAAAAATCGCATCCTAACCCAACTTATTTGCCTTCTTTTAGTTTGTGCGAATTCCTTTGCACAAACACCGGAAGCATTCAATTATCAGGCAGTTATCCGAAATGCTCAGGGTAATGTAATTGCCAATAGTAATGAGCAGTTTAAATTCGAAATCCATAAAACAACCGTGAGTGGAACCGTCATTTATTCTGAAGAACAAACAGGAACCAGCAATGGATTTGGATTGGTTAATTTCCAAATTGGCCGTGGCACTAATCCAAGTGTAGGTTTTTCAACAATTAATTGGAATTCAGGACCTTACTTTTTAGAGATTAAACGAATGGTTAATGGTTCCTATGAAAGTCTTGGAACCCAGGAGTTAATCAGTGTACCATTTGCCATGCAAGCAAAAAAACTAAGTTTGCCATACGAGGAAAACATTCAAGGAAATGATAATTATTTCGGTTCTAAGCTTTCCTTTACTGATATTTCAACCAATACCTTTAGCAGCGACATCTCATTTGCTAAATTTATCAGTGATAATCGGCCTCCGCTCGAACTGGAATCAATCAATAAAACAGGGTTAAAAGTTTTATCCTACAATGCTGAAGGGGCCGTTATTCAAAGTGCGCTCAATAAACCTGCGGTTTTTGCCAGAACATTAGGAAATACGAATACCATGCATCTGGAAGGAAATAGTGGAGGTAATAACAGTCAATTGCTGCTTGCCGAAAGTGAAGATGATTATGCACGGCTTTCCTTTATCTCCAACTATTTATATGCCACGGGAGGTCAAACTTCTAATTTATGGACTCTGGCAGCAAAAACAGATGCCAACAATAGCAATGCTCGTCTACACTTTTTTAAGACCGGAACAGGTAATATTCTATCCCTGAGTGGTGATGGTAATGTAGGAATAGGCACTGCCGACCCAACTTCAAAGTTAGAGGTTGCAGGACAATTGAAAATTACAGGTGGCGGTCCTGGACAAGGCAAGGTACTTACCTCTGATGCAAACGGACTTGCCAGTTGGCAAACCCCAACCGGAGGTGGTACCGGAAATTTTTCCTTGCCTTACAACTCCGGCACCTTGAATTACACGTCGGTTCCCCTTTTTAGTGTAACCAATTCGGATGCGGATGGACTGGAAGGGATATCCAGTTATTTTAACGGAGTTGGTGTAAGAGGTGTCAATACTTTTTCCGGACCACTTAGCTCACAAACTGTTGGTGTCCTTGGTGTCACTTCCAATGGTTGCGCCATTAAGGGAACGGTTTCAGGTACAGGAAGTCCAACCGGTACAGCAGGATATTTTTATGCCCCTTCAAGCGGTGCTGCCATTCAAACGGTTGGTTTATCTTCCTTTTCTAAATCTCAAAATCCGTTTACCCCAACTGCGGCAGTGGATATCGATGGGGAATTGCGTTTAAGAGCCCAGCAAACTCCAGCCTTAATTACAGCTGGTTTAATTTGGTTCGATGGAACAAATTTCAAAGGAAACAATGGCACCACCACCATAACCTTTGGAAGCGGAGGAGGAACCGGAAGTACCGATTGGACTACAACCACAGGAGGTATTTACAATACAAGTCTTTCCAACGTAGGTATTGGAACCAATGCGCCTTACGCCAAACTGCATGTTGAGGGCGGACAAGTGTTTATTAAGAACAATATCAACGGTGGATTGCGTGTAAATAATACCGGAAGCAATGTTTCTGCCGTAGAGTTTCAGGCTAGCAGCGGAACAGGTTTATCGGTGTTAGCTCAAACCGGGATTGATGTACAAGCGACGGACATTGGTATAACCGGTGTAAGTGTTGCCACATCCGGTGGTAAAGGTATTTATGGTGTCTCTTATAGTGGAACAGGTACCGCTATCGAAGCCAGTAATACTCATTATTCAGGAATGGCTTTTAAAGTAAGTAGTGGTGGTGTATCGGATACGGGAGGCAAATGGTCTTTTAAGGTTTATCCGAATAGCATAGATCTTAGTCAAATTTACATCAGTTACCCCAATCCATCCATCAACGATATGTTGTATATTCAATCAATAGGAACAGGAAATGGAGCAATTAATTACATTTTGGAATGGGACGGAATCAATAACAATTGGAGATTAACCACCAATAGCGGCAATTTTGATCCAGGTCTTGCTTTTAATGTGATGGTGATTCATGCAAATTAATGGCTGAAGCTAACAATTAAGGATTTTTTACAAAATAGAAATGGCCGGATTCTAAATGATTTCGGCCGTTTCTGTTTATCCATTGTAAGTCCTCAAGCTTGGTGGATGCTTGCGGTATAGCTGTTTACCGGAATCTACTTTATTTTCTTAAAAGTGGAAGGGCTCCGTTAGATGTACAACATTCCTTCTTTCACCTCACAGACATCTTCTTCTCCGACCTTACCAAATGGGTCAAACCGGGAAATCGGCTCTATAAACCTGTAATTTTGGAATTGCAAGTGCAAGGTTTGTGCATTGAATTGGCAAGAGTTACCTGCATATCCGTGAAGATAAAGTGTTATTTTCTTAAAATGTGATACAAACCCTTGGTGCAGAACCTCCATACTAAACAAAGATTGATTATCTGACCATGAAAATCGAAACAAATTATACGAACCATTTTGGTAATCCAGACTTTCGCCATCGTCTTCGAACCAATCAAAACTACCATCGGCACCTGCATAAATATGCAATTCCAGGATATCACCGGGATGTTCCCCTGTATGCTGAACTGCCTTTTGCATGGGCACTATGGAACCTGCTTTTACAAATACCGGATATTTTCGAAGGTGATTTTCCCAAATTAGTTGCTGACTTCCTTGGAGAACAGTATCGTTAAACAATTCAAACCACTTTCCGGGAGGTAAAAACAATTTTGAAAAATTTTGTCTGCTATCGACCGGACAAACCAAGAAGGCAGAACCAAAATAATACTGGGCTTCAAATTCGGGAAGGAAGATTTCGGCTAGTTCAGCATGATCAATTGCCAATGATTTTACAATGGGAAGACCGGATTCTGAACTTGCTTTAAAGCTTGAATAAATATAAGGTAAAAGCCTGTATCTTAGATTAATAAAATTTTTAGAAACTTCTTCAACTTGCTCTCCAAAGCTCCAGGGTTCTGCATCACGAGTGTTAATCATACTATGCAGTCTAAACATAGGAGTAAAAACGCCTAATTGCAACCATTTGCAAAAGAGGGCAGGGGAGGGTTCCCCCACAAATCCGCCAATATCAAATCCGGTAAATGGAATTCCCGAAAGTCCCATACTGTTGAGTAGCTTGGAGCCAAGAAGCATATGTTCGTCGGAGGCTACATTGTCACCGGTCCAAACAGCTGAATAACGCTGAATACCTGAAAATCCTGCTCTGGTAAGAATGAAATTACGCTGTCCTGGTCTAAGTTTTTCAATGCCTTCTCGGGTAGCACGAGCCATCTGCATTCCATAAACATTGTGTGCTTCTTTATGGGAGGTCGTTTCACCATCCAGGTCAAATTCAATCAAATCCGGAGGACGTTGTCCCCAGCATGCGGGCTCGTTCATATCGTTCCAAAATCCGCTAATTCCGGCCTGTTCGAGAAAGCTTAGTTTTTCTCCCCACCAGTTTCTACCTTTTTCCGAGGTAAAATCCGGAAAATGACTCCATCCGGGCCACACTTCAGCAGAGAATGGAATACCATCGGGGTACTTTACAAAAATATCCTTGGCTATACCATCTTCATAAGCATCGTAACCGGGTTCCACTTTAATTCCGGGATCCACAATACAAACTGTTTTAATACCTTCTTCCTTGAGACTTTGATTCATCGCTTTTGGATTGGGGAAACGATCCGGATGAAAGGTAAACAACTTGTAATCCTGCATATAATGGATGTCCAGGTAAATCACATCCAAGGGTATTTTTCGATCTCGATATTGTCTGACCACATTCAAAACTTCAGTGTCGGGGTAGTAGCTGTAGCGGCATTGTTGCAATCCCAGTGCCCATTTGGGAGGCAAAGTCATTTTACCTGTGAGAGCGGAATAGGCTTGAATGATTTCCGAAACGGAAGGTGCGTAAAAGAAATAGTAATTCATTTCGCCTCCTTCGGCACCAAAAAAGGCAAAACGGTTGTTGGAGGCTCCGAAATTGAAAAGGCTTTTATGGGAATTATCGAGAAATAAGCCATAACTTAAACCTTGATGCAGACCGATATAGAATGGAGTTGACAGATAAAGTGGGTCTGTTTCAACAGTGTATGCGAATTTGTCAGAATTCCAGTTTTCATACGATTGGCCTCTTCTATCCAGTGGTCCAACCTTTTCACCTAAACCAATAAAGCGTTCATTGGTTTGAATATCCATGTAACGCAAAACCTGATCACCATGAAAGCTAACCCCAAAGGAATCGTTTTCCTTATTTATCCATTGGCCATTTAAAGTCTTAAAACCAACTCTGAATGGCGTTTTTGTAATATGAACCTCGAAAGTCGGCAACAGAAGGGAGTAATGTTCAGGGAAATCCCGGAAGGTAAAATCGGTTGGAAGAGGATTGGTAATTACGGCATAGCTAAAATCGCGATTCCAATTTGCCTGATTGGTAACTTTGACACGTACGGTTGTAGAATTTTGGATGATAATGCGAGCTAAACCATTGGAAAGCGTAAAATCTATTCCGTTTTCCGTTTCAATGAAATGAACAACCTCGCCTATGGCCTGATTTCGTTTTCCCATGCGGCGCAAATATATTGGAAAATAAGACTTGGTCTTAGTGTGTTTTTAACACTAAGCTAATTCTACAATCCAATTGAACCTATCAGGCTCAAGTCCGGTTTTAATGGCCATCATTCGATTGCTCATTTTGGAGATAAAGGAATTGGGGTTTAAATCCGGCAAATCGTAGGTTTTATCTTCAAAACCAATCGTTTGAATATAAGCCAGGTTTGCGGCAGTACCGGTTCCGAAAGCTTCGGTAAGGCTACCATTTTGAGCAGCTTCAATAATTTCTTTAACTGAAACCGGTCGATCTTCCACTTTCATACCCCAATCTTTAGCCAAGGTTAGAATACTGTCACGAGTAATTCCGGCTAATTTACTTTCAGAAAGGGATGGTGTTACCAGGGTATCGTTGATAACAAACATGACATTCATACTTCCTGATTCTTCGAGGTATTCATGTTTATAGGCATCGGTCCACAGCAATTGGTGAAAACCCTGTTCGTTGGCCAGTTTGGTAGGTAGCATAGCGCCTCCATAATTTCCCGCTGCTTTGGCATAACCAACACCTCCTTGACTACCTCTTACATATCTGGTTTCAATTTTAACCCTCAGAGGAGCTGAGTAATAGGCTGCTGATGGAGAGGTAAAAACGATAAATCGGTAATTTTCAGCGGGTTTAACTCCAATTACTTCATCAAAAGAAAAATATACCGGTCTAATGTAAAGCGATTTACCTTCTTCCTTTGGAATCCATTGTTGGTCGAGTTTTACCAAGGTTTTTATGCCTTCCATAAAGATTTGTTCATCAATTTCAGGCATACACATCCGCTGGGCCGAAAGATTCATACGTTTGAAATTATCAAGCGGACGAAAGAGTAGGGGATGACCATTTTTTCCCCAATAGGCTTTCATACCTTCGAAGATGGATTGTCCGTGGTGGATGGCCGTCATAGAAGGGCTGATTTCGAATTTGCCGTAGGGGATAATTTTAGGTTCTTGCCAGTGGCCATCGCGGTAATCGGCGATAAGCATGTGGTCTGAGAATTCTTTGCCGAAAGTTAGGTTGGAGAAATCAACTTGGTCGATTCGGCTTTTTCCAACCGGGGTAATTGGGATGATCATGGGTGGTAAACAGGTTGCAAACCTAGGGTTAATTTTTGGGATGAAAAAGCAGGAGTTATGAACCGAGGTTGAAAATTTCTTTTTTATTTGGCGGGCCCCATTCGCAAAAAGTTAGTGTTTAAATCAAAGAGTTGGTAAGGCGAATGGTCGGGCTATCCACTGCAAGTCCTCATGCCATTCAGCTAGCGCTTCATGTCATTCCGGGCTTTCCGTTTCTATCCCTGCCCGAAATACCGGGCAGTTTAGATTTTTACTAGTTGTTTGGATGGTTTCTTGGTTGTTTTTACGCAACCATGTTGGATTTTGCACCCCGGGCAACGATAGAGCCAGGTAGCCCACAGCACACCGACGGCGCTAGCCAAGGGGTGCGAGGACTACAGGCGATAGCGTGACCTTTTCGCCTTGCACTAAACTTGGAGTCCGAAAGATATTAGTTGGCGAAAAGGGGCCCGCATAATAAGAATAATGAACCTACTATTTTTCAATCAAAAAGGTCTTCCTGTATTATCCAATTTAACATAATATAAATTATAGGATAAAATAATCGCCCAATAACTAGGCAGCTTTTTATTGATTTTTACTCAAAAACTAAATATAGTCCATAACACACAATCACGATGGATAATGGTGTTGGTCCAAATAAAATGGGATAAAACAATTCGGGTATTGGGTTCCACAAGGATAGAACGCAACAGACAAAACCCAGGAAGGCTCCGCAAATCATCCAAATAAATCCATTTGTTTGACGAATCTCGATTCTTGCTTTATCGAATGCTTTGAGGTAATGCTGAATTATTTCAACTGTATGATTGTGCTGAAGCAATTCATCTTCAATTCGTTTAGCATCGTATTTATTCAAAATCCAGTGTTGGACTTTGGAATGATCGATAGAATTGGAGCTGTCCATTGGGCGGTAATTAATTAAGGTTGGCCGAAGCTATTTAGAAAAAACAAGTTTCCAATACCATAAAATCGGTAAAATAAAAAGGCCTGAAATTTAAAAAATCAGGCCTTGAAAAACGTAGCTAAGGGATTTACAGAATTTCTGATTTACACAGATCAAGCAAATGTTGTGCAGCTTGCGCTGTTGATGCTTCGGCATAAATTCGAAGTACCGGTTCTGTTCCGCTTGGACGAATCATTAACCATTCTGAATCACTAAAATAGAATTTCCATCCATCCATATCTTCCATCCGAATAGGTTTCTTGCCGCCGAACGATTCATACTTTCCAGCCTTGCAATTGGCAATTATTTCCTGTTTTTTGGATTCCAATAAACCTAAATCTTCTCTTCTAAAGGCAAATGATCCAACAATATCGTAAATTTCTTGAATTAATTCGGTCAGGCTTTTGCCCGTTTTCACCATCATTTCCCAGATTAACATTCCGTTCCAAATACCGTCTCTTTCCGGGATATGACCTTTTACGGCAATTCCTCCGGACTCCTCTCCTCCTACCAACACATCTTCTTTTAACATGATACCGCAAACATGCTTAAAACCAATGGGTACCACTTGAAAATCCAAGCCATAGTGTTTACAAAGCATTTCCAGCTTTACAGTAGTGGAAAATCCGGTCGCAACCTTACCTGTCCAACCCTTGTATTTGTAGAGATAATGCGTTAAAAGCAAGAGGATGTGGTGAGAATCTACAAATTCACCTTTACCGCTAAACAAACCAATTCGATCTGCATCTCCATCGGTCACCAATCCACAATCGATATCTTCCGCAACTTTAATTATATCTGAAAATTCCTGAAGATTTTTCATAATTGGTTCCGGGGCAATTCCATCAAATAAAGGGTTGTGGTCACAATGCACTAAAGTTATATCCGAAAA
The DNA here is from genome assembly GCA_019695265.1 of Bacteroidia bacterium. Classification (NCBI taxonomy): domain Bacteria; kingdom Pseudomonadati; phylum Bacteroidota; class Bacteroidia; species Bacteroidia bacterium. The sequence goes on from JAIBAJ010000064.1 coordinate 8,610, forward strand.
CAATCTTCTCATTACATTTTGTCCGGCTCCATACATGGCATCATAAGCAAAGTTGAATTTAGAATTGCGAATGGCATCTAAATCAAACCCCTCCTCTACTCGCTTTACATAATCATTCTCTAAGGCCACATAAACCAACCTTCCTTCTTTTTCAGCTTTTTCCAAATCTTGCTCTTGGTATTGTGCAGGAGCCTCGGTAGGTATTAATTTTTCAACTGCTTTTACATCCTGTTCTAATAAAGGTCCGCCATGTCCAGATTTTAATTTAAAACCACTGTATTCCGGTGGATTATGACTAGCTGTAATAATAACTCCACCGGAAGCTGAATAGGATTTACAACCTAAGCTAACCATGGGAGTGCTTACAAATCCTTTTGATGCATAAACTTTAATATTGTTCAGTAACATCACCTGGATAACAGAATGCACAAATAATTCACCGGCAAATCGGCAATCATGTCCGACTACCATGGAAGGATTTTTGTAATTTTCTTTTAACCAGGTGGCATAACCTTGAGCAGCCCGGGCCACATTGTCGGCGGTAAATTCTTTGGCTATGATAGCCCTCCAACCGTCGGTTCCAAATTTTATAGTAGTCATTTTTTTAAGATTAAAACACCGCTAAATAAGGAAATCCAAGGCTACCCATTCATGAAAAGTTATCTACAATTGAAAGATGGTTCAATTTTCTTTCCCAAAAAAATACACCTTTGCTGTCTATGAAAAAACTTTTTCTACTGGATGCATTTGCCCTGATATATCGGGCCTATTTTGCATTTAGCAATAGTCCAAGAATTAATTCAAAAGGATTAAATACTTCAGCCATGTTTGGTTTTACCAATACTTTGCTGGATGTAATAAATAAAGAGAAACCAAGTCACCTGGCTGTTGTTTTTGACACATCTGAACCAACTGTGCGACATATAGAGTATGAGGCTTACAAAGCTCATCGGGAGGAGATGCCGGAAGATTTAGCCAAGAGTATTCCTTACATCATGCAAATTATTGAAGCGTTTAATATTCCCATCATTTTTTCGCATGGTTATGAGGCAGATGATGTTATAGGAACTCTGGCAGTAAAAGCTGAAGCCCAAGGGTATACAACCTATATGATGACTCCGGATAAGGATTATGGACAATTGGTAAGTGAGCATATAAAGGTTTACAAACCTGCCAGAATGGGAAATGGAGTGGAGATTCTAGGCCCCAAGGAAGTATGTGAAAAATATGGAATTCGGCACCCTAAAGAGTTAATTGATATTTTAGGTTTATGGGGTGATAAGGTGGACAATATTCCGGGAATTCCCGGCTTTGGAGAAAAAACGGCCATGGAATTAATTAAAGAATATGGTTCCATTGAAAATTTGATAACGCATGCAGACCAATTAAAAGGAAGTAAGCAAGAAAAGGTAAAAACGTATGCAGACCAGGCTTTACTTTCAAAAAAACTAGCAACAATTATTACAGATGTTCCTATTGAATTGGACGAAAAGTCCTTGGAAATGGAAGACCCTGATCCCGAAAAAATTAGGGCTGTTTTCGGAGAATTGGAGTTTAGAAATTTATTGAAAAAAGTATTGGGTGAAGAAACCGTCTCCTCCTCCCCTAGCCCGGCAATAAGTCCAAGTTCCGGACAAATGGATCTTTTTGGAGCAGTTGTTGAAAAAACAAGCTCCACAGCCATCAATAGCCCGGATTCGGCAGAGGAGAATCATCACAATTATAAAACCTTAGCCGATACCCCTCATACTTACAAAGTTGTTGAGTCTGAGTCGGACTGGCAGGAGTTTTTATCAGCTATTGATTCAGCAGATACCTTTTGCTTTGACAGCGAAACGACCAGTACCAATGAACTGGAGGCTGAATTAGTTGGTTTGGCATTTTCAATTAAAAAAGGGGAAGGTTTTTATATTCCATGTCCACCTGAAAGAAATTCCTGCCTGGAAATATTAGATCGGGTAAAACCCATCTTTAATTTGACTGAAAAAACCTTGGTTGGGCAGAATATTAAATATGATTTAATGGTTTTAGCAAACTATGGTATTGAATTGAAAAACAAGCTTTTTGATACTATGTTAGCTCATTATTTATTACAGCCCGATATGAGGCATGGGATGGATGTACTTGCCGAAACTTATTTAGGGTATAGTCCGATTTCCATTACCTCTTTAATTGGGAAAAAGGGAAAGGATCAGGGCAGCATGAGGGATGTAGAATTGAATGTTATAAAGGAATATGCTGTGGAGGATGCTGACATTACTTTGCAACTGAAGGATGTTTTTTTGCCACAAATGACAGAAAATTCTACCTGGAAATTATTTGAAGAAATTGAAATGCCTTTGGTTCCTGTTTTAGCAGCAATGGAGCGAGAAGGCATTAATTTAGATACGGATGCATTAAAGGATTTTTCAAAAGAGTTAGAAACCGAAATAACCAAAATAGAACAGGAAATTTACGATTTGGCCGGATTAAAATTCAACATAGCCTCTCCTGCTCAACTTGGTAGAATTCTGTTTGAACATCTCAAGATTGATGAAAAGGCAAAAAAGACGGCCACCAAGCAATATTCCACCGCCGAAGATGTATTGGCAAAACTGGCTCATAGGCACCCAATCGTTGATAAGGTATTAGAATTCAGAGGGTTGGTAAAATTAAAAAACACCTATGTGGATACTTTACCTACGTTGTTAAATTCAGAAACCAAACGGATACACACGTCTTACAATCAGGCCGTAGCAGCTACCGGCCGTTTAAGTTCTAATAATCCCAACTTACAGAATATTCCAATTCGGACTGAAAGAGGAAAGGAAGTTAGGAAAGCCTTTGTTCCAAGGAATTCAGATTATACCTTACTTAGTGCGGATTATTCTCAAATTGAACTTCGAATAATTGCTGCATTAGCCAAGGAAACGAGTATGATTGAGGATTTTAAAAATGGAGTAGATATTCATACTTCCACGGCGGCAAAGGTTTATGGATTAGCGTTGGATCAGGTTACCAAAGAGCAGCGTTCTCATGCAAAAATGGTCAACTTTGGAATAATATATGGTATTTCTGCTTTTGGTCTGGCAGAAAGGCTTAATATTTCCAGGAATGAAGCCAAGAACATTATAGATAATTACTTTCTAAAATATCCTGGAATTAAGCAATATATGGACGAAAGTATAGAAAAGGCAAGAGAAAAGGGGTATGTAGAAACCATATTAGGAAGAAGAAGGTACCTAAGGGATATCAATAGTGCCAATCAAACCGTGAGAGGATTTGCAGAACGAAATGCAATTAATGCCCCTATCCAAGGTTCTGCTGCAGATATGATTAAAATAGCAATGATTCGTGTATATCACGAAATGAAAACCAGGCAATTAAAATCGAAATTGCTTTTGCAAGTTCATGATGAGTTGGTTTTTGATGCATATAAACCTGAATTAGAGGAGCTTACAATTCTAGTAAAAGAATGTATGCAAAACGCCTTACCTTTGGATGTTCCAATTGTGGCAGAAACTGGTTTTGGAAACAATTGGTTGGAAGCACATTAATTTACTCTGAGAATCAATCATCTGCAATGCCTATTATTTTGATTTTGTTAGGTTTGATGTTGTTTACCGGCAATGTAACATATGCCCAGGTTCCAATCAATGAAAATGTGGAAGCTTTACCCCCACCTTCATCTAGCGAAAGTGATACCATATACCAGCATCCGGAGCAAGAAGCGGAATTCCCGGGAGGTAAAAGCAGTATGATTAAATATATTGCAAAAAACCTGGTTTATCCTGAAGATGCTGTAATTAATGGCATTTCTGGTTCTATTCAGGTATTCTTTATTGTTGAAAAGGACGGGCAGGTCTCTCATGTGGAATTGGCCAAGCCAAACCAAGATAAGCAATTGAGTAAGGAGGCGCTTCGAATTGTTAAAATGTTTCCCAAATTTCTTCCAGCACGTCAAAATGGAAGACCGGTTAGATCTTCCATCGTATTACCTATCAATTTTTTACTTAAATAACTTTTTAAAAACCTGAACTATGAATAAAACTCTTGGACTTTTGTTACTTGTCTTTGTATTTTTTTCCTCCTGTAAAAAGGATGACAAAACCTTTTCCCTGGTTTCGCCCGGCAATGGCAGTCAAAACATTGATGCAACCCAACCCTTCACCTGCGATTCCTGGCCCAATGCTATCCTTTACAATTATACTTTTACCAACCAGGAAACACAAAATTCCTTGTACAGAACTTCGGTTAGTAACAGTTTAACCTTATCCCCTTCTGATTTGGTGCCAGGTGCACCCTACACATGGTCAGTAAATGTTACCACCTCGGATGGAAACAATTTTAGCTCTCCTACTTGGTCTTTTTCTGTGGCTTCCGGTGGAAATGGTGTTATTCCAAGTTTAATTAGTCCGGACAATTATATAACCGGTATTACTACCCGTCCGACCCTTTCCTGGAGTTCAGTTTATGGAGCAACTTCCTATGATATCACCATTTCTAAATATGGAGATATGTCAACAATTGTTTTAAACCAAGCAGTAAATGGAACTACATTCACTGTTCCTCCCGGAACCTTAGAGAATGATTACACTTATTTTTGGCGTGTTAATGTAACAGGAACTACTAATTTTTCAAGTGTTAGACAATTTTCTACTGCTTCCCCTCCTACCCTGCTTACCCCAACAGATGGATCAACTGTTCAAACCACCTTTCCAACATTTACCTGGTCCGGTTTTCCGGGTGCAACAACCTATAAATTGGAAATTTCAACTTCCTCCAGTTTTAGCACCCTGGCTCGTTCTAAAGTTGTAACAGGAACTACCTATACCTTAGATGCCGGAGAATACCTCTATAGTGGTAACTACTACTATTGGAGAGTTAAAGTTGATGGAGACCTTGAATATTCCTATGTAAGTAATTTTTCTGTAAATTAATATGCTTAAAATTTATTTCAAATCAACTTGTTCTACCTGTAGGAAGGCTTTAGACATTTTAAAGGAAGAAACAAGTGAGCACATTGAAATCGTTGAGTATATGAAAACCCGACCTAGTGCTCAAGAAATAAAAGAAATTGTTGAGCTTATTGGGATTAAACCCTTGGATTTGGTTCGGAAAAAGGAAGACTTGTACAAAAATGAATACAAAAACAAGCAAATTAGTGACCAGGAGTGGTTTGAAATTTTGTCCAGGTTTCCCGAATTGATAGAAAGACCGATTGTAGTTAAAGACGGAAGAGCTATGATTGGCAGGCCGCCTGAAACTATCAAAGCCTGGTGGACGGCTTGAACTGAATTTATTAGAACATTTTATAAACCAAGAATAGTATTTCGGTATAATTTTGCCCAGTAACGATTGAATGAGCGCTAATTCCAGAAGAACAAAAGACCTACTTGGGTTTGTATTAATATTACTAATCATTGTGCTGCTAAATTTTATTGGTAAATTTCTATATTACCGATTGGATTTAACAACAGAAAAACGATACACCCTGAGTCAACCAACCCGAGAATTATTAAAGGGTTTAAATGATGTTGTTTATTTCAAAATATACCTGGAAGGAGATTTTCCGGCAGGTTTTCGGGTTCTTCGAAACAGAACCAAGGAAATGTTGGAAGAATTTCAGGCACTTGGAGGTTCCAATGTACAATTTGAATTCATTGATCCCAATGCCAATCCGGATAAAAAGCAACGCCAACAATTATACCGGGAGCTTTATGAACAAGGTTTACAGCCAACCAAATTAGAGGTTACCGAGAAGGAAGGAGAAAGTCAACAGGTTATTTTTCCCGGCGCCATAGTTAGTTTTAAAGGTAAATCAGGAGCTATTCAACTTTTAAAAAGCCGAATGGGGACTTCCCCTGAGCAAATGCTTAATAATTCAGTTCAGGATTTGGAATATGAATTAGCGGATGCCATTCGAAAACTAAGCAAACCTGCCAAACCTTTGGTTGGATTTATTGGAGGACATGGAGAATTGGATAGTTTAGAGGTTTATGACATTACCCATACCCTAGCCGATTACTATGATGTGGTATTAGATACTATTAATCATCGTCTGGGAAGTCTGAACAGGTATAAATGTATAGTGATAGCCAAGCCAGATTCAGCTTGGGACGACAAGGATAAATTTATTTTGGATCAATACATTATGCGTGGTGGAAAAGTGCTATGGTTGGTTGACCCTGTTTATGCCACCATGGATAGCCTTCAAAGCCAGGCAACAACCTTTGCTATTCCGGTTGAAACGAATTTGGAGGATTTGTTGTTTGCCTATGGTGTTCGAATTAATTACAATTTAATCCAGGATTTGCAGGCTGCACCCATTCCAATTACCACCGGAATGATAGGTAATCAGCCGCAGATGAAATTCTTTCCTTGGTTTTATTTCCCAATTTTCTTCCCAGAAGCCAAGCATCCAATAGTTAATAATTTGAATGGAATTAAGGCGGAATTTGCATCCTCGATGGATACACTTTCGGTTGCCGGAATTAAGAAAACCATATTATTGCAAAGTTCTAAATATGCCCGAATACAGCAGGCACCTACCAGAATAAGCCTTAATTTATTAGGAGTCCCACCGGATGAAAGTCAATTTAACAAACCTAATTTAATTACAGGAGTGCTGTTGGAAGGAGAATTCCCTTCGGCATTTACAGATATGATTCCTTCTGCAATTCAACAAAGCACAGAAATTGGTTTTCGGTCAAAAAGTATAAAAACAGCTATGATAGTGGTTTCGGATGGAGATTTAATTCGGAATGGAGTTAATCGTAAAAATGGCACCTATTATGCACTCGGTTACGACCGATATACCCAGCGTGATTACGGAAATAAAAACTTTATCCTCAATGCCATCAATTATCTATGTGACGATTCCGGACTAATTTCGGCTAGAGCAAGAGAATTGAAACTTCGATTGCTAGATAGAAAGAAGGTGGAAAAAGAAAAATTCAAATGGCAAGTAATTAATGTGGCATTACCTGTCCTTTTGCTATTTTCACTAGGTGGTTTCCTTTATTGGAGAAGGAAAAGAAAATATGGAAACTAAAGTTCTACCCCAACAATCATAACATCGTCCACTTGTTCGGTTAAGCCTTTCCAATCATTAAATTCTTGCTCTAAACACTTGCCTTGATCAATTAATTCTATTTTGGAGCAAGATTCTAATAATTTTCTAAAACGCTCCTTCATGTATTTTTTCCCGCTTTTTCCACCAAACTGTGATGCAAATCCATCTGAACTCAGGTAAATTCGTTGTCCACTTTGAAACGAAATACGTTTGGTTTCAAAGCGTTTAGATTCTTCGTTTGAACCACCTCCAATAGCCATTCGGTCTGCTTTGAGAATATCAACCGCACCATTTGGAGTGGAAAGATAAACTTGATTATTAGCCCCTGCAAAGTACAATTCATTGAAATAATAGTCAACAATACACAAACTAAGATCCATCCCATCTTTCACTTCTTTGTCGTTTCCCTGAACAGCATACTTTAATCTGATATCAAGTAATTCTAGTATTTCAGATGGGTTTTCATAATGTTCATTTACTACAATTTGATTCAGTAAATTGGTTCCAATTATTGACATCAAAGCCCCAGGAACTCCATGACCGGTGCAATCAGCAACTACCAGGTATTTCTTATTTCGACGTTGGTAAACCCAAAAGAAATCCCCACTAACAATATCTCGAGGTAAGTTAATTACAAATGATTTTTCAAATATTTCTTTCAGCTTAACCTGGTTGGCCAACAATCCCAATTGTATTCGTTTGGCATAGTTGATACTATCTAAAATATTGATGTTCTTTTGTGTAATCTCCTTGGTTCGCTCTGCAATACGCTCTTCCAATTGAGCCAAGGTAAGTTCCAATAAATGTTCAGCTTTCTTTTGTTCGGTGATGTCAATTGAAATTCCAAACAGTCCGATTAAATTTCCGGAACCATCTGTTTTTATTTTACTCTCCGAGTGCAAGTATCGGATGGTTTGATCCTTCCTAATTATTCGATAATCAAAAGAAGCATTCTCCAAATTTACTTGTTGCTCATTAACCTTTTCTAGTATTCGATCTAAATCGTCCGGATGAATAAGCTCCTTCCAACTTTCAATGGTTTGAAAATTCTCATTCGACTCATATCCTAAAATATCTTGCAACTCTTCTGACCAATAGGCTCTGTTATTCAAAAAATCTAACTCCCAATTACCCATGTGGGCAATTGATTGGGCCTCTTTCAGTTTTGATTCACTTCTTCTTAAATCCTCTTCAGCCTTTCTTTTTTCCGTTACATCTTTTGCAAAGCATGCAACTCCTTCAATGGAATTTCCATTGATGATCGGATAAAATGAAATCTCCAACCAATAAGGCACATCCAAATCAAAGTAAACGAGGTCGGTAAATGATTCCCCATTAAAAGCTCTTTGAAATCTAACCTGATATTGGTTAAGTAACTTAGGATCCAGTAAATAATCGAAAATAAAATCACCTGTTTTTATCTGCTTTCCAAGCGTAACAAAAAGCAAATTACTATAGGCCAAATTGCAGGTTATTAACCTGAATTCCTTGTCGATACTCCAAATTAAATCACTGGTGTTGTTAATTAGAGCCTTTAGATTCATTTCATCTTTTACCCTGGCCTCTTCAATTTTTTTCTTTTCAGTGATTTCAAAGAAGTTTGAAACTAAACCTTGTATTCCCGGCTCTTCCAACCAATTGGTAGTCACACAATCAACCCAAATATATTCTCCATTTTTATGCCTCAACCTTATGATTAAGTTGTAACTGGAACCGGGAACCTGAATAATTCGATTTCTTTCTGTAAGGTAAATAGATAAATCATCCGGATGTACTATGGTTTGTCCTACCATTCCAATCATTTCATCCAATTCATACCCCAGGTAGGTTGTTACCGATGGACTTATATACAATATTGCACCTTCTTTATCTGCAATTAATTTAATGTCTTTGCTCTTCTCAATCAAAAATCTAAATCGTTTTTCGCTTTTGAGCAAGTTATTTTCAATTCTTTCCTTTTGTTTTAAATTCCAAATATTCTCTAGTGCATAGGAAACATCCATTGCAGCTTCTTCCAAAAGGTATTTTTCGGAATGGTCAAATACATTTTCTTCCTCTGAAAATACAAACCATAATCCAACTACCTGATTAAAAACCAGGATAGGAAAAGCAAGCTTGGATTTATAAACGCTATCATATTCTTTTGATCCGGCTTTTACCAATTCTCCTAATTCCTCAAAATAATCAAAATGTTGGGATGTCTTGGTTTGTTGAATACGCTCCACTAAAGAGTTGGAAAACTTAAAATGCTCAATAGGTGTAGCATTTAAGTTTATAAGCTTTTTAATGATAGACTGGTCTCCTTGTGCTGTATGCAGAATAACAGAATTATCTTTAATTAAACTTAACCAATTTAAACTGAATTGCCCAATTAAACTGGTTACTTCACACAGGTTCTCAATTAGTTTGTTTTTATCTTTAATTTGAACAATACTTCGATTGATGGAACTGGTAAACTGATACAATCGATTCGACTTAACCAATTCCATTTCAATCTTTTTCTTTTCCGTAATATCTTCCCGAATAGCCAAATACTGATAAGGTTTTCCTTTTTCATTTAAAAATGGAACAATCGAAGTGTTTACCCAATATTCAGTACCATCTTTCGCTTTGTTTTTAAATTGACCTTTCCAAATGGATCCATTTCCGATTGTCTTCCACATATCCTTAAAAAAGGCTTTGGAATGATAGCCTGAATTTATAATGCTATGAGGCTGACCAATTAATTCTTCCCTGGAATATTTCGAAATCTTGCAAAAATTATCATTTGCATAAGTGATTACTCCCTTCAAATCGGTAATAGCCAAAATGGTCGATTCATTCAATGCCGCCTTGTAGGCAGAAAGTTCCTCCAGCGTTCGTTGGTTTTGATAAAAAAGGGCTTCATCCAAAGTTGACTTCCTCAACCGCAATAAAAGTTGGTTGTCCATTGGAAAACAACAAACAACCAATGGAGATTTTTCTGAAAAAGCAAATGGTAAATGGTCCGAATATTGATGGTGACTATTGGTTTTTACGGACCTTTGAATGGCTTCCTTTAGCTTGGCCTGATTACCTTTAGGCCATAAATCCGGTAAGTGACTATTGATAATATTGTCGCCTTTTTCCCCTAAGGCCTCCATGGCAATCGGATTGGCAAATATGATTCGTAAATCAGAATCAATTATGATTACCCCTTCAGGTAAATTATTGAATAACTCCCATTTTCTATCCTTAGAATTCATCTGGGTAATAAAAAACAAAACTAGTTTTCATTTGAACATCAAAAAAAAATTTCGACTTATGTATAAAATAATAATAAAAACAAGCCTTGGATATACACGGATTAAGGTTTAGTATAGACTAACTTATTCCAAATATTCCGGATTCTCAAAAACTGAACTATCAGTCAAACATTTTAAAAAATTAAGGAGGTCCAATTTATCCTGTTCTGTTAAATTTAATCCCGTACCAACATGTTTCATCATTGGATCAATGGTAGCAGAAGGTACACCTCCCTGATTGTAATGTTCAATTACTTCCTCTAAAGTTGCAAACCGACCATCGTGCATGTAGGGCGCAGAAAAAACAATATTCCTCAAAGTCGGAGTCTTAAACTTTCCTTCGTCATAGGCGTTTCCGGTAAATCCACTTAATCCTTTATCTGTAAATGTTGCATCCAACCCGTTGTTGTGAAACAAGTTGTCCATAAACAGCATGTTATTGGGCACATGACAATGAAAACAATCGCCTTTCTCTGTGTTGAAAATTTCAAAACCATGGGTTTCTGATTCTGTCAAACTTATCTCTTGTCTTATCCACTTGTCAAACCGGGAATTACTTGAAGTGATACTTCTTAAAAATTGAGCTATAGCTTTGGTAACTAATACACTATCAATCTTGTTAGTTCCAAATGCTTTGCAGAATAAATCTGGATACTCCGAACTGTTTTGTAATTTAGAAACAACCTGTGGCCATTTTTCATTCATTTCAATTGGGTTAACCACAGGATCATGAATTTGTGCTTCCAACCCTGATTCCCTGCCATCCCAAAAAAAAGTCGTATTCCAAGCCATGTTCAACAAGGCCATCGAATTTCTGGTTCCAACACTACCTCCTACTCCTTTCGAAAACTGCTGCCCCCCATCGGAAAAATTATATTCCGGCTTGTGACAACTGGCACAACTAATCGTATTGTCTGAAGATAATCGTTTATCGTAAAACAACTTTTTCCCCAAAGCAATGCCTTCCTGTGTCATCGGATTTAACGAAAAATCTTCCAAGGCAGGAAATAGCTTAGGCCTCTCTAAATTAAAAGGAACTGGACTTTCTGAATCGCAGGTATTGTCTCCATCGTTTGGCTCTTTGTGACAAGAAACAAGCACTATCACTAAGCCCAAAATAGAGATCCAAACTTGTTTACTGGTTAATTGACTCACTTTAGCAAAACTATACCATATTTACCTAACTTTATTAAAATTATAATTTTTTAGAAAACCATTTTTGTCTCTGCTCTTTGCCTACCTTTGCGCCCGCAAAAAAACAATAGAAACAGAATGGCAACTAACAGGACTTTTACCATGATAAAGCCAGATGCAGTAGAAAACAACTACATCGGTGGCGTTTTAAAAATGATTAACGAAGCAGGCTTTCGAATCGTAGCTATGAAATTTACACGTCTTAGCTCCGAACAAGCTGGTGAATTTTATGCCGTACACAAAGAACGTCCTTTTTACGGAGAATTAGTTTCTTACATGAGCAGTGGTCCTATCGTGGCTGCTATCCTTGAAAAAGAAAATGCAGTTGAAGATTTTCGCAAACTAATCGGAGCAACCGACCCTGCCAAAGCAGACGAAGGAACCATCCGTAAAATTTATGCAAAATCCATTGCTGCCAATGCCGTACATGGTAGCGATAGCGATGAAAATGCCGCTATTGAAGGCAATTTCTTCTTTTCAAACTTGGAACGCTTCTAATCAAATTTCAAGCATCTTTGTAGCCGCAGAATTCAACTTTCTGCGGCTTTTTTTTTGAATGAACTTCTCCACTCCAGTTAAACCTGCTAAACCGGCTTTTCAAATTCATTACGGAATGAAAATGATTAGCATGGGTTCTTGCTTTTCGGAAAATATTGGAAAAGCCTTTCAAAAATACAAGTTCAATATTCTTATCAATCCTTTTGGACAACAATACAATCCGCTTTCTATTGCCTATGCCATTTCTCGAATCTGTCGATTAGAGCAATATTCAGAATCCGAGCTGGTTCAGCACCACGAACTTTTCCATAGTTTCGATCACCACAGCGATTTTTCCAAACCGGAACAAACTGAAACTAAAAATTTCATCAATACCAATTTGATTCAGGCCCATGAGCAACTAAAAAGCTCCGATGTGCTGTTTTTAACCTTTGGAACCGCCCATGTTTTCTCGCTTCCTGAAACAGGAAAAATTGTGTCCAACTGCCATAAATTGCCTACATCCTGATTTAACAAACGAATGTTAGAGGTTTCGGAAATAGTACTGGCTCTCGATCAGGCCATTGCTGAAATTAGAAAGTTGAACCCCAAAATCCAAGTTGTTCTTACGGTTAGCCCGGTTCGTTATTTCG
>JAIBAJ010000065.1 GCA_019695265.1 Bacteroidia bacterium
TACCGAAACGGAAGGCCGGATTTAAGTTGAAAGCCAAAATACAATTCGTTGCTGCGCTGAAGTACAGTTTTGGAAGTTCGAGCAGCTACCGATAATTCCAACCGGAGATTCCATCGCCTATTGATCAGGTAGGAATAAGTAAGCTCGAAATACAGCAGATTGGTCCGAAGTCCTTGCCCAACTTTGTTGCCATATTCAAAAGGTCGCGTAGTGTAAGGTTTATACAAATCGCCCCCGTAATTAACACTTCCGGTATCGGCTCCCAAAATGGCATACATCATTTTGGCCTCGATACCATGTTGAGTTTTTTGATATGCCACACGACCAAATCCTTCGATAAAATTGGCACCCAACGGATGTGCCAGCGGTTGACCAAAATGAGCATAGTTTTGTTGAATTTGGTAATGGGTATAAGTGTATGGACGAACATAATTGATTTCGCCCTGATAGAAAAGACCTTTAATTCCGGCAAAATCATATCCTTTAAGTCCTACCTGAAATCCTTGTTTATTGGCCCACCAGCCATTCCAGGCTTTAATTTCTTTGAGGAAAAATTCATCCAATAATATTTGCATATAAAATACCTGACGTTTTAGAAAGCGAACTCTCAAATTGGCCCCCAATAAGGCATTGTCAGAAGAACCCAAACTGTACTCAACCGGACGAAAGAAAATAAAAGGATTCAGGTATTGGATATCGAATCCCCTGGTGCTGCCATCCTTGTTTTTGCCTTCCCATACAATAGCTTCGAATAGTCCGAGACTGGCATGTTTTCCGACCAATAAATCGAGGTAATGAATGGTGGCATATTTACTGGAGAATTGGGAAAAATTTCCATTGCTTCCGGTAATATCGGCCATTCGAGTGTATAATACCCAATACCGTATTTTCCAAAAATTCACATCCAATTTCAGGTAATTGTAGTTATTGGCATTGTAGCTGAGGAAAAGAGAACGATATCCATCACCAATAAAATGTTTTCCATGCCCCAAACTGGCAGTGAAAAACGAAACCGGCTTATAGGCGAGGTAACCATTTAGGTTGTAGGTGTAGGCAGCAGAAGAACTTCCAAAGGCATAACCTAAACCCGGGATAACCTGTTTTTGCTGAATGTAATTTTGCAAGTAAACAGGGTATTTGCCTTGATAAACAGCACCTTGTAAATCGATAAATACTTTGTTTTTATGTTGGGCCCGGAGGTTTAAACCAGCCGCAAAAGAGTGAAACAATTGGGTTTTACCACCACCTTTCCCGGCAGATATACCCAGGTCGAGAATCGGATTTACTGTTATGGCGGAGTTGGAATTTGCTTTTCCCAACATATTGCGGCTCAAAAACCAATCCAATGATTTGTCCCAGGCTTTTGGAAAACCTTGTATGGAGTCAATGCTATCGTATTTGCCTTTCGGGAAGTCGGCAATGGAATAGGGCAGGGTGGAGGTATGCATTCGGCCATTGGTATAGGCGTACTTTTCAAATGCAAATAAATAGGTATTCGATTTAGGAATTTGGAAAGATTGAGCAACTACCTGATTTCCGCATATTAGAAGCCAGATAACAAGCCATAAGGGGTAAGGTAGTCGGTATACCAAGGTTGATATTTGAGTACAAAGAAAACAAATAATTGGGGTGAAAAGTTGTTCAACCAGGTTAGGATTGGATTTTCAATTTACAAAACAGTGTTGGTAATTTAAAAAAGTAATTGGGTGGCGGTTTGTTAAATTCGGTAAATCGCTGCAAATACGAATGTAAAATGATTTTATCGACACTGGATTTCCTGATTATTGGCGCTTATTTACTATTATCGCTAGGAATAGGATTGTATTACAAGAACCGGGCGGGGAAGAATTTGAGCGAATTTTTTTTGGGTGGAAGAAATATGCCTTGGTACATTGCCGGATTAAGCATGGTTGCCACTACCTTTGCCGCCGATACTCCTTTGGCCGTTGCCGAATTAGTTGGTAAATATGGAATATCAGGGAATTGGTTATGGTGGAACATGTTATTGGGAGGAATGTTAACCACCTTTTTCTTTGCAGGCTACTGGCGAAAATCGGGAGTATTGACCGAGGTAGAGTTGATCGAATTCAGATATGGAGGAAAACCTGCTGCATTTTTGAGAGGGTTTAAAAGTATTTACCTGGGACTGTTCATGAATTGCATGGTTATAGCCTGGGTAAACGTAGCGATGAAGGCTATTTTAGAAATATTTTTCAATATTCCTTCTTCCGAAGCAATGCTTTATGTTGCCGGAGCTATGCTGTTAACGGCCTTTTATTCGTCCATCTCCGGATTTTGGGGAGTGGCAATTACCGATGCCATACAGTTTTTTATAGCCATGGCAGGTTGTATCATTTTGGCCATTATGGTGGTTAATTCCGATAAAGTGGGAGGTATTGATGGATTAAAAGCCGGATTAGCAGATAAACCTTGGGCTTTGGAGTTTTTTCCTTCCTTAGAATCGGGGAATGCTTCAGGTGTAGCCAAAACCTTAACCTTGGGAATAGGATCCTTTTTAGCTTTTATGAGCATGTGGGCATTTAGCTGGTATCCGGGAGCTGAACCGGGAGGAGGAGGATATGTAGCTCAACGTATTATGAGTGCCAAAACGGAAAAAGATTCTATTATGGCAACCTTGTTTTTCCAGGTAGCACATTATTGTTTACGTCCCTGGCCCTGGATTTTGGTAGGATTGGCTGCAGTGGTTTTGTATCCGGATTTACCGGAGGCCGAACTAAAAAATGGGTATGTTTTAGCTATGAAAGACTTTTTACCCAGTGGATTAAGGGGTTTGATGCTGGTAGCCTTTTTTGCAGCTTATATGAGTACTATTTCAACCCAACTAAACTGGGGAACGAGCTATATTGTGAATGACTTGTATAAACGATTTATTAAATCGGAAAACCAATTTGAAAACTCTGAATTGGCAGAGAAACACTATGTAAAAATGGGAAAAGTATTTACCTTGGTAATTATGATAATTTCCTTATTTGTTAGTTCTAAAGTGGAGAGTATTTCGGCAGTATGGAGCTTTATTATGGAATGTGGTGCAGGTCTGGGATTGGTTTTGATGTTGCGTTGGTATTGGTGGAGAATTAATGCATGGAGTGAATTAGTGGCTACTTTGTCTCCCTTTTTATTTTATGGTATTGCCAAGTATGGTTTGGATTGGGTTTTCCCGAATTCATTTTTCTTTACAGTTGGCGGAACCACCGTTTCATGGCTGTTGGCTACCTATTTAACTCCGCCGGAAAAAGAAAGTGTGCTAAAAGCTTTTTTTGACAGAGTAAGGCCGGGAGGATGGTGGCCTTATGACGATGAAAAGGCCATAAATCCGGGATTAAATCTAATGTATTTGTTTATTTGTTGGGTTTCGGCAGTGGCATTTACTTACAGTTCCTTGTTTTTCTTTGGAAAGTTTCTTTTTAAAGAATACAATCAGGCAATAGTTTGGTTAGGCATAGCCTTGTTTAGCGTATTTGTATTAAATGCCTATATTAAAAAGGCAAAAATTTTGGAATAGATTAAAGACAGATTGGATGGTGAAAGCTGTAAAACTTTAGCTTTGCAGCATGGATTTGCTACGCACACTTTGTTCCATTCAGGCTCCTTCTGGTGATGAATCGGCTTTAACTGAATTCTTACTTCAGTATATTGAAGACCATAAACGAAACTGGAAACACAAACCCAAGGTTTACCACGGAGGATTGTTGCAAGATGCAATTGTATTAAGTTTTGGCAAACCCCGTACTGCCATTTTTGCCCATATCGACAGCATAGGCTTTACAGTTAGATACGGTAATCAATTGGTAAAAATTGGTGGTCCGGTAACTGATAATGGAATTGTTTTGGTTGGTAAAGATTCGCAAGGAGAGGTTGAAGTTACTTTGAATACTCCGGAAAATGCCAAATTTTTTCAATTTGATTCGACTAGAGAAATAGATCGTGGAACCAATTTAACTTTTAAACCTAATTTTAGGGAAACAGATGAATTTGTTCAATGTTGTTATATGGACAATCGTTTAGGGGTTTATAATGCCCTGAAAGTAGCAGAAAGTTTAAAAAATGGCTTAATCGTATTTTCTTGCCGGGAAGAACATTCGGGAGGAAGCACAGCCTATATAGGAAGATGGATTGCAGAGAAGTTTAAGGTACATCAAGCTTTAATTTCTGATATAACCTGGGTTACAGAAGGAGTGGAACATGGGAAGGGGGTTGTAGTTTCGATGCGGGATAGCGGTTTGCCTCGTCGTACATTTTTAAATAGAATTATTGATCTGGCAAAAAAATCAGGAATTCCATTCCAATTGGAGGTAGAAGGTTCGGGAGGAAGCGATGGTATTGAATTGCAACGGAATTCGGACTCCTGGGAATGGTGTTTTGTTGGTGCGCCGGAAAGTAATGTCCATTCTCCGGATGAAAAAGTGCATCAGGATGATATTCAAAGTATGATTGAACTTTACCGTTGGTTGATGAAGGAGTTGTAAGGACTGATGAAACGGGTTGCCATTGTTATTCTTAATTGGAACGGAAGGAATCATTTACAAACCTTTCTTCCATCGGTAATTGCGCATTCACTTGCCCTTGCCGATATCTTTGTAATTGACAATGGTTCTACAGATGATTCAATAAGCCTGATCCAATCTGAATTTCCGGAAGTACAACTAATTCAATTGAAAGCTAATCATGGCTTTACGGGGGGATATAACCGGGGAATGAAGATGATTCAAAACGAAATTTCGGTTTTATTGAACTCCGACGTAGAAGTGAGCGAAAATTGGATTGAACCCATACTTGCTTTGTTTGATCAGGACCCCAAAATTGCTGCTGTTCAACCCAAAATATTGTCTTACCTGGAAAAGGACTCCTTCGAATATGCCGGTGCCGGTGGAGGATTTATTGATTTTTTGGCTTATCCGTTTTGCCGGGGAAGACTTTTTGAAAATATTGAAAAAGATTTAGGACAATACAATGATATTCGGGAGATTTTTTGGGCAACCGGTGCTTGTATGTTTGTAAGAACTTCTTTGTTTAATGACATGGAAGGGTTTGACGAAGATTTTTTTGCTCACAATGAGGAAATAGATCTTTGCTGGAGGATGAAAAACAAGAATTGGAAAGTTGTTTATTGTGGACAAAGTCAGGTTTACCATTTGGGAGGAGGAACCTTGCATAAAAGCAATCCGCATAAAACCTTCCTTAATTTTCGGAACAACCTAACCATGCTGATCAAAAACGATAGATCCGGATTCTTGTTTTCGAAATTTGTTCTTCGATTAATATTAGATGGTGTGGCCGGATTGGTGTTTTTATTAAAAGGAAGTTCAAAAGATATGGTAGCTGTTGTAAAAGCCCACTTTTCTGTTTATAAAGCATTGGATACAATTCTCGAAAAAAGAAAAAAATGGGGAAAAGAAAGAAAGCAATTAAAAGAAATCTACCTTCATAGCATTGTTTTTGAATCTTTTATCCAGGGAAAAAAGAAAATTGAAATTAAATAAACTATTACTTTAATAAAAGGAATATAAATTACTAATTATTAATGATTAACAATAAAAAAGTGGTTGTTGTGATGCCTGCATACAATGCTGAGCAAACCTTGGAAAAAACCTTGAAGGAGATTCCAATGGATATTGTGGATGAGATTGTACTGGTGGATGACCACAGCAAAGATGGTACATCTGCATTGGCAAAAAGTTTAGGTGTACATCATGTTATTCGACACGACAGAAACAAGGGCTACGGTGGGAATCAAAAAACCTGTTATAACAAAGCTTTGGAATTAAATGCAGACATAGTTATTATGTTGCATCCGGACTATCAATACACTCCTTTGTTGATTACCGCTATGAGCAGTATCATTGCCAATGGGTTATACCCGGTGGTATTGGGTTCCCGAATTTTAGGAAAAGGAGCATTAAAAGGTGGAATGCCTATGTATAAATATATCTTCAACCGCATGCTAACCTTGTTTCAAAATGTACTGATGAACCAGAAGCTTAGTGAATACCACACCGGTTATCGAGCATTTTCCAAGGAAGTGCTGACGGGAATTTCATACATGAAAAATTCGGATGATTTTGTATTTGACAACCAAATGCTTGCTCAGATTTTCCATGCCGGTTTTGAAATTGCCGAAGTAACTTGTCCCACTAAGTATTTCGATGAGGCCTCCAGCATTAACTTTAAGCGTTCTTCCATCTATGGCTTAGGGGTATTAACGGTTTCTTTGAGATATTTTTTAGATAAGATTGGGATTGTTAAATCTGATATATTTAAACGATAATGGGACATCAGTCCATATATTCACTTCGCAAACAATACAGTAAACACCGCCTGGATGAAGAGGATTTGAATCCTAATCCAATCAGGCAGTTTCAGTCTTGGATGGAACAGGCTTTAGCTGCAGAATTGGAGGAGCCTTACGCTATGACCTTATCAAGCATAGGTTTGGATGGATTTCCGGATTCAAGAATTGTTTTACTTAGGAAGGCAGATGAAAATGGGTTTACCTTTTTCACTAATTATGATTCACAAAAAGGAATACAAATTCAAAAGCACCCCCAGGTTTCCATTAATTTCTTTTGGGCAGGACTAGAACGACAAGTAAGAATAAAAGGTACTATTCGAAAATTAAGTGAAGAAGATTCAGATGCTTATTTTAGTTCCAGACCCAGAGAAAGTCAAGTAGGAGCTTGGGCTAGTCAACAAAGTCAGTTTTTAGAGAGTAGGGAATGGTTAGAGAAAAGGGTTCAGGAATTAAGTATTGAATTTGAAAATAAGCCGGTTCCTCGTCCAACGCATTGGGGTGGATATTTGGTTGAGCCGGTTCAAATTGAATTTTGGCAAGGTAGACCCAGTCGTTTGCATGATCGCATGCTTTATGTTTTGGATAAACCAAATGGTTCGTGGCAAATTCAGCGATTATTTCCTTAACAAATCCATGCACCATCCGCCCAAAATTTTACTTATTCAAACAGCCTTTTTGGGTGATGTAATTTTAGCCACGGCTGCCATTGAAAGCATATTAATAGAACTACCAAAGGCTGAAATTCATTTTTTGCTTCGGAAAGGAAATGAATCTGTTTTGCAAAATCATCCCAAATTGAAGAAAGTTTGGGTGTATGATAAACAAAGAAAATTGGCTGATTCATGGCGGTTGGTTCAAGCATTTAGGAAGGAGAGGTTTGATTTTGTATTTAATTTTCATCGTTTTTTTTCTTCCGGAATTATTACTGTGCTAAGCAATGCCGGATTTACAGCCGGGTTTACCAAAAATCCGCTGTCCGGGCTTTTTTCCAAACAGGTGGAACATACTTTAACCTTTCCATTAAAAATGAATGGGAAGTACTTGCATGAAATTGAAAGAAACCACCAAGTGGTAGAAACCTGGAGGAAGTTTAACTTAGCCAAGCCCAAACTCTATCCTTCTGATTCGGATAGGGAAAAGGTGCGGGACTGGAAGGGCAAGAAATTCATTACCATGGCACCGGGTTCGGTTTGGCCTACCAAGCGTTTGCCTATTGTTAAATGGGTTGAATTGATAGAAAAATCTCCAAGAGAATATGAAATAGTGCTTTTAGGATCTCCAACCGAAAAGGAATTGTGTGAAGAAATTTACAGACTAACCAAAAAGAGGGGAGGTGTGCACAATTTGGCCGGGAGTTTAAGCATTTTGCAATCTGCAGTTTTGCAGAGTTATGCCGAAAATAACTATGTGAATGACAGTGGGCCCTTGCATATGGCTTCTGCCATGGATGCAGCAGTTACAGCTTTCTTTCTGAGTACCGTGCCTGAATTTGGATTCGGCCCCTTGTCAAGTCAATCAAATATTATTCAGGTTAAGGAAAATTTAGAATGCAGGCCATGCGGAATTCATGGGTTTAAGGCTTGTCCCAAACAGCATTTTCGATGTGCTTTTAATATACAACTAGATTCGGAATTATCCAAAATAACCGAAAATATAACTTATTGATTATTAGGTTAATAAAATATCTTATTAACGCCTTGTTGACACTTGTTTGTTAAAAACTTATTCTAAATTTGCCTAGGTATACAAATGTCACTAGGTTCATTTTCCCGTAGAGGATTTTTAAGGAGTACAATTGCTGCAGGAGCGGGATTGGCTATGTCGGGACTTATACCGTCAGAGCTTTGGGCAGATACCTCTTTAATTAGACTAACGATTTTGCATACCAACGATGTACATTCTAGGATAGATTCCTTTCCGGCTACTGATCCCAAGTTTCCGAACATGGGTGGTGTTGCTCCCCGTGCAGAACTAATTAAGAGGATACGAAATGAGGTGCCGCATGTTTTGCTATTTGATTCTGGAGATATGTTTCAGGGAACTCCTTATTTTAACTTTTACAAAGGAGAATTGGAAATTAAGTTAATGAGTCAAATGGGGTATGATGCCGGCACAATTGGCAATCATGATTTTGACGCAGGAATAGATGGATTGGAAAAACAATTAGTTCATGCCACATTTCCCTTGGTTTCTTCTAACTATGATTTTTCCGGAACAGTAATGGAAGGCAAAACACTACCTTATTCTATATTTAATAAAGGTGGAATTAAAGTTGGTGTGTTTGGACTAGGGATTGAATTGGATGGATTGGTAGGGAAAAATATGTATGGAGACACCAAATACCAGGAACCAATACAGAAAGCCAATGAAATGGCCGGTAAATTAAAAAATGAACTAGGGTGTCATTTGGTTGTTTGCCTTTCGCATTTGGGATTTTCGTACGACAATTCCAAGGTTTCAGACAAGGTATTGGCCAAAAACACCCGAAACGTGGATATCATTTTAGGAGGTCACACCCATACTTTTTTAGAAAAGCCTTGGGTTGAAAAGGATCTAGATGGCAAAGAAGTGATGATTTGCCAAGTAGGTTGGGGGGGGATAAAGCTGGGTAGAATTGATTGTCTGTTTAAGGCAGATGGACGTCTGTTAGACAAAAACTACACAGAGAAAAATATTTTTAAAAAACAATAGTCAAACCATTTTTTTTTGAACTTTTTTGTTGGAACATTTGTCCTCTCGAAAGAACAAGACCCTCGAAATAATCAATAGCCTAATAATCAATCGTTTAACATAACATTTCATTAACAATCATACATGGAAAAAAACTTTCAGCAAGTTTGGGATAATTGCCTTCAAATTTTTAAGGACAATGTAACGTTTCAAGCCTTCAAAACCTGGTTTGAACCGATTAAGCCCATTAAGCTGGAAAACAATGTATTGACCATTCAAGTGCCATCTCAGTTTTTTTATGAGTGGCTAGAAGAGCATTACATTGTCCTTTTGAAGAAGACAATTAAAAAATTGTTAGGAGCAGAAGGCAGGCTTGAATACTCCATCATCATGGAGAATGGATCATCGTCCAAAAGTCCGGCAACCATTAACTTGCCGGCTAGCAATCAAAACAGTACCAAAAATCCGCTCGTTTCAATGCCTTTGGATTTGAATGCCGGTGCCATACGCAACCCATTCATTATTCCCGGACTGAAAAAAGTAAAAGTGGAATCCCAACTGAATGCCAATTATTCTTTTGATAATTTCATTGAAGGCGATTGCAATCGCTTAGCGCGCAGTGCCGGTTATGCTGTTTCAGCAAAACCGGGTGGAACTGCCTTCAATCCATTATTAATTTATGGAGGTGTTGGCCTTGGTAAAACCCACTTGGCACATGCTATTGGTCTGGAAATCAAAGAACATCACCCCAATAAGACTGTATTGTACGTTTCAGCCGAAAAGTTTACTCAACAGTATATCGACTCGGTTAGAAACAATAACCAAAATGATTTTGTGCATTTTTATCAAATGATTGATGTACTTATCATTGATGATGTTCAGTTTTTTGCCGGTAAAGAGAAAACTCAAGATGTGTTTTTCCAAATCTTCAACCACCTGCATCAAAACGGTAAACAAATCGTTTTAACCAGCGATAAGGCACCGGTTGAAATGCAAGGTATGGAGCCACGCCTGTTAAGCCGTTTTAAATGGGGCTTAGCTGCCGATCTTCAAGTGCCTGAGTTGGAAACTCGTATTGCTATTCTTCAAAAGAAATTATATCTGAATGGAGTTAGCGATATGCCTTATGAAATTATTGAGTATTTGGCCTACAGCATTACTACTAATATTCGCGAACTTGAAGGCGCACTTACTTCTTTATTAGCTCAAGCTACCTTAAATAAGAAAAATCTAAGCTTGGATTTGGCCCGTGCCATGATCGACAAGTTTGTTAAAAACACTGCCAGGGAAGTTTCAATTGACTACATTCAAAAAATTGTATGCGATTACTTTAACCTGCCAATGGAACTTTTGAAAAGTAAAACAAGGAAAAGAGAAGTGGTTCAGGCTCGTCAAATTTCTATGTATTTTGCAAAAAGTTTAACCAAATCCTCTTTGGCAACCATCGGAATGCATTGTGGCGGTAAAGACCACGCTACCGTTCTTCATGCTTGCAGAACAGTTAATAATCTTATTGATACAGACAAACGTTTCAAAGGGTATATTACAGAATTGGAAAAGAAAATTGCTATTGCCAATTAATTTATTCCTTTCCATTAAAAAGGTGAAGTTCGTTAGGATTTCACCTTTTTTTTTGCCCAAAATTCCCTATTCCAATTGAAATGCTTGACTTCTATTAACCATTTCAGGAAGGTTTTACCATGAAGCTTTCTATCCAGGTATGCCGAAAATATCAAGAATGACCAATCAACTATTCTTAAAAATACGTTTTATGCGGGCCCCCTCCGCCTAACCATCTTTTATTCAACCCAAAACAACCTGCATGGCGTTCGGGTCACGCTTTCGGCTGTAGTCCAAGCCCACTCCGCTAAACGCTGCGTTGGCTTGGAGCTACTTGCCTCTATCGTTGCCCGATTCCAAATCTCGAAGATTTTTTTAACCCAACCTGAAACGGTATCTAGTTGGCTACTGCAAAAAGACCTTGCTTCAAACTTTTGTTCAATTCTAATGTATAAATAGCACCTTTAGGTATTACTCCTTCCTAAATTCGGACATAGCTGATACATTTGGGGCTTGCACCCTCGGGCAACGATTGAGGCAAGTAGCCCACAGGACACCTACGGCGTTAGCCTAGGGGGACGAGGACTACAGCCGAAAGCGTGACCCGAACGCCCATGCATTTTCTGAGGGCTTACATGATATTTGTTAGGGCGGAAGGGAGCCCGCCAAATAAAGTCAGAAAATTATTGATTAAAAATAAGTAGTAAGTTGAAAAACTGCAATTGAAACACCCATTGACGAGCCCAATTAATGGTCAGGTTCAGGTTGAGTAATGGATTTAATAAACTCCACTTCTTGATTAGAGAAAGCGCTGCCATCCGGTCTGAAAATGTCGTGAAACCAAATTTCAGGTTCTTCATTTTCCCGGTAATTTTTTTTGCCCCAGGGATAAATAGTATTGGTTTTTCCATATACCAAACCCCAATTTAATGCACTAATTCCATACTTTTTAAGCATTGGTAAAACTTTCTCAAAGGTATTGCCGCCGGTAAGTCCGCCGAGGGCCTTGGTACGTGCCATGTATTCGCTACAAATCAACGGACGATTGGTTTTGAGCGCTTTCTTGATAGTTCGGGCCACCCCTTTGGGAGAAGCATAGGTATGAAAAGATACAATGTCGGAATTTTCAATTAGAAACCGGGTAATTTTTCGTCCATAGGGCAGGGTAGAAGGGAGGTAAAATCCTGAAGTAAATGGCTGAATAGCATTGGATTGTCTGGCCCACACAAAAACCATTTGAAGCAAATCCATTTTGTAAAAAGGCCGGGCATTTCCAGGTTCATTATATAAATCCCAAATTGCAATTCGTTGATCGTGAGCAAAATGATTAAGTATGTCTTTTATATATTCTTCGAGTAGAATAAATAATTTAGGATTTCGGGTATTTTGCAATCCGGGATCACGTAACCAACCTGAATTATGATAAGGTTTGGGTTTGGGTTGAATTCCAATTTGAGCATCTTCATTCCAACAATCGTCAAAAAAAACAAACATGGTTTTTAGGTGATGTTGATGCGCCAGAAATAAGAAATTCTCCATTCGTTGTTTAAATCCGTTTCGATCTATTTCCCATGCTTTGTGATGTAGGAAAACCCTTACCATTTTAAACCCCAGTCCATGTGCCATTTCCAATTCCTTGTCAATAATTTTTGGATTGTAGGTTTCTGCCTGCCACATTTCGAGCTGGTTAACTGCATAGCTTGGAATGAAATTACAGCCCGCCATCCATCCGTTTTGGTTTTGCCAATTTTGAGCTTTTTCCTGATCCCATCGAGCCAATTGTAAACAGTTTTTTTTGGTTGATACACAGCCTGAAAAGGTAAACAGAAGGAAGGTAAAGCCAAGGGAAAGGCCAATTATAACAGAAGAAGCATTAGTTGAACAGGTAGAATAGCGCATTTTACAAAGGTATTTTTTGTATCCAGATTGGTTCATGATTTAAAACAGGAAAAAAGTTTTTCTAATTCCTTCTACCTTTGCTTCAAATTTTTAGAATGCAAGTTTACCTCGACAATGCAGCTACTACGCCATTAGATAAGGACGTGTTGGAAGCAATGCTACCCTATATGACTGAACATTTTGGGAACCCTTCCTCGATACATAGTTTTGGAAGAAAAACCAGATCTGCTATTGAACAGGCCAGAAAGACGGTAGCATCGTATTTACAGGTATCTCCATCAGAGATTTTTTTTACTTCGGGTGGAACAGAGGCTAATAATACTGCCATTCAAGCCAGTATCTACGATTTAGGTATTACTCATGCTATTTCCTCCCCAATTGAACACCATGCTGTTACCCACACATTGGAAGCTATGGAAAAAAGAGGGGTAATAAAATTGAGCTGGGTTAAAATATTGCCTTCCGGTCATGTAGACTTAGACCATTTAGAGGAACTTCTTGCAAACAACGATCGCAGTTTTATTTCATTGATGCATGCCAATAATGAAATTGGGAACTTATTAAATTTGAAGAAGGTTTCGGAGCTTGCTCAACAATACCAAGCCATTTTGCATACCGATACGGTTCAAACCATGGGACATTATGGCTTTAATTTACAAGATACCAAGGTTCATTTTTTAAGCTGTGCTGCTCATAAATTTCATGGACCTAAAGGAGTTGGATTTTTATATGTTAATTCGGAAATAAAAATAAATCCTTTGATTTATGGTGGAGCACAAGAACGCAATATGCGTGGCGGAACCGAAAATTTGTATGGGATTATTGGACTCGCAAAGGCCTTAGAAATTGCAAATAGCCATTTGCAAGAGCATATCGACCAGATTAGCGGTATAAAAAACTACATGATAGAGCGATTGGAGGCGACTTTCCCCGATATTAAGTTCAATGGTGACGCTAAAGGAAGGTCCTTGTATACCGTTTTAAATGTTTCCTTGCCTCCGAGTGCTAAAGCAGAAATGTTATTATTTAGTTTAGATATAGCAGGAATTGCTGCATCAGGAGGATCGGCCTGTAGCAGTGGTACAGAAATAGGTTCTCATGTTTTACGGGCTATTCAGGTAGATCCAGCCAGACCTTCCGTACGATTTTCATTTAGTAAATTCACCACTAAAGAAGAAATTGACTATACCGTTGAGCAACTGGCAAAAATTTACGAAATTGAACCAATAGCTTATTCCTAGGTGCATGATTGTAAGTGAAAACGGCGTTTTATGTCCGGCTACCAGTGTTCATTTAGGATTAACCAACCGCGCCTTTCGCTATGGTGACGGTTGTTTTGAAACAATACGTTTGGTGGATGGAAAAGCTCCCTTTTTGAGTTATCATGTCAATCGACTTACCGAAACTACAGATATGCTCAAGTTAGAATTGCCTGGCTTTTTCACCCATGACTATTTGCAAAATCAAATTCAAGAATTGGTTAAGGCCAATTCAATCGAAGCAGGTGGGTATATTCGAATGACCATTTTCAGGCATGATGGAGGATTTTATCAACCAGGGTCAAATACTACTTCCTTTATTTTAGAAGCCTACTCGTTGGAATCCAGGCTTTTTGAATTCAATTCCAGAGGATTAAAATTGGGGATTTACCGGGAGATTCCAAAACCAACTGGCCCCTTATCGAATTTTAAAACCAATAATTCATTGGTATATGTACTAGCCTCGATTTTTGCCAAGGAGCAAGGTTTTGATGATTGTTTATTGGTAAACGATCAGGGTAATTTGGTAGAATCCACCAATTCCAATGTTTTTATGGTATTGGATGGGGAAATTGTTACCCCGCCTTTGTCAGAAGGTTGTTTGGATGGTGTTGCCAGAAAAGCCCTAATCCATCTTTTACAAAAAAAGGGGTTTTCAGTTTTCGAACGACCTATTACACTAAGTGATGCCCAAACTGCCGAAGAGATAATTGTTACGAATGCTGTGCGTGGCCCACGTTGGACCTATGGAATTGGTTTGGGGAACAATGATAACTGCCAGGAGTGGACCGAATTACTCAATGAGGAAATTACCAGAATAATGGCAAATTAGGGTCTTTCATGTTTCCAACTTTTTAAGCAAACCTAATGGGTAATTTCTCCAAGGCTGTTTTGCAAACTATTCTTAAGAATCTAAGATTAATTTCTTCTGAATTTACTCTAACAGTTATCGTTTAGTTGCTTTAAAATAAAAACCTAGTTTGTTTTGGGGAACAATCTAAGCTTCGAATTGCTTTTTCTTCGTGAGCAAAAACAAAATAAAACCACCTGCCATTAAGCCTATAAAGATTAGAAATAGGTAAAAGTAACTAATTGCCAGAGCAGTAAGAGCTGCAATGGAAATGAGCAAAGCTATTCCCGGAAAAACGGGATAAAATGGAACCCGGAAAGGTCTGTCTAGGTTCGGTTCTTTCTTTCTTAACACAAATAGAGAATAGGTTGCAATGGCATACATGGTTAAGGCACCCATGGTGGCGATGGTGATGATATTTCCTGTTTCACCTGTAAATAGGGTTAAAATACCAATACCCATATTAAAAACCAAGGCATTGGCCGGCGATTTGAATTTAGGATGGATTTTTCCTAACCATTTAGGAGCATTCCCGGAGCGGCCAAATTCGAAAGTAGCTCTTCCTGCGGCTAATAATAAACCATTGAAAGAAGCCACAAACCCAAAGAGTCCGATCAAAACTAAAAGATGATAAAGTAAACTTCCATCGCCGGAAACAAATTTTAAGGCCATTGGCAAGGGGCTATCGCTGGTTTGAGTATGTGAAGAATCTGTGTAAACCACCGATTCCCAGCCTGCAATACCAACTGCCGAAAGAAAGGTAAGACTAGCCAATACCAATAGCGTGATGATTGCTGATGTAAAACCTTTGAGTATATTTTTTTGAGGATGAATGGTTTCCTCGGCCACATTGGCTATACCTTCCAATCCAAGGAAAAACCAAATAGCAAATGGCACTGCACCAAGCACTCCGGTCCAGCCATTTGGAAAACTATTTTGAGTAAGGTTTTCTAATTTAAAATGTGGTAAAGTAAAGCCCGAAAAAATCAAAAGTTCTACTACTGCTAAAATGGTAATAAACAATTCGAAGGTAGCAGAGGCCTTAACACCTGAAATATTGAGTAAAGTAAAAACCAGGTAGCAGCCAATGGCAAAGGCAATAATTGGAATATCAGGAAACCAGATATTAAAGTAGGCACCGAGTCCGTAGGCAATTGCTGGAGGAGCAAAAACAAACTCAATTATTTGTGCCAATCCGGCTGCAAATCCCCAAAATGGTCCCAGCGCTCGTTGTGCGTAATCAAAGGCCCCTCCGGCTTTGGGGATAGCACATGCTAATTCAGAGTAGGATAGAGAAAAGGTAAAATACATAACCATGATAAAGAGAGTGGCAATACCTAAGCCAAGCGTTCCACCTTCCTTTAATCCTAAGTTCCAACCGAAATACATGCCGGAAATAACATATCCAACCCCGAGTCCCCATAACATAACGGGACCTAAGCTTCGTTCCAAATGCGGTTCTGACATAGTTTTTAATATTGGTCAACAAAGAAAACAGAATTAAGCTTTGGATTTGAGCTCCTCCAAAAACTTTATCACTTCCGGGGTGGCTTCCAGTTCAATGGTTTTAATCTTGGAGGTATGTCCGGATTTAATATGTACCTGATTTTTCCTAATTCCTAGAATTTCTGCCAAATAACTAATAAGGTATTCGTTGGCTTTCCCATCAATAGGCAAGGCTTTAATTTTTAATGAATACAATCCCTCCGGAAGGTATTCAAAGGAATTTATCCTGGAACCCGGCTTTGCCTTAATTCGGATGGTATACATAAGTGGGTTCAAAAATAAGTAAGCAAATTGGAATGTAAATTACAAATGAAGGAAAGCCTCTATTTTGTCAACAATTTACTACTTGAAAAAATAATTTAAAATATTTGCAAAACAAACCAAAAAACTCAGTAAGTTTGCACCCCAAAATTTTCGAGAAGATGGACTTCATTAAGAACTTACAGAAAGAATTGACTCCGGTAAAGGAATTACCAAGTTTTAAGGCTGGTGATACTATTACTGTTAGCTATAAAATTGTAGAAGGAAACAAAGAGCGTATTCAGGTTTTCCAAGGAGTGGTATTGCAACGCAAAGGCACCGGAACTTCAGAGACTTTTACCGTGCGTAAAATTTCTGGTGGAGTAGGAGTAGAGCGTATTTTTCCGGTAAGCTCTCCGTTTATCGATAGTATAGAGGTTAATAAACACGGTGTTGTTCGTCGCGCCAGAATTTTCTATCTTCGTGAGCGTTCCGGTAAATCTGCCAGGATTAAAGAGAAAAAATTCGCCACAGTTGCGAAATAATTTTTATGACATAGTTGAGCCCGATCTTTTCAAAGGTCGGGCTTTTTTTTTGAAAACATTTTGAAAACCTCCCCGGGTCTTTATAGATTTTTGACATTTCAAAGGATTTTTTTCTATATTTTTGCGGCTTATTATAACCCCCCACAGTTGAAATGGATGAGATAAAGGCTGGACCCCTACTTTCGCAAATAACCTATCCTGCCGACCTCCGGAAGATTAAAGAAGAAGACCTGCCTCAGGTTTGTGATGAATTAAGGCAATATATAATTGATATAGTTTCTGTTAAAGGTGGTCATTTTGGCGCCAGTTTAGGCGTGGTTGAACTTTCAGTTGCTTTACATTATGCTTTCAATACACCTTATGATCAATTAATTTGGGATGTTGGCCACCAGGCTTACGGACACAAAATGCTCACCGGAAGAAGAGAAAACTTCCATACCAACAGACTTTATAAAGGTATTTCAGGCTTTCCAAAACGCAGTGAAAGCGAATACGATACTTTCGGTGTTGGACATTCCTCCACCTCTATTTCTGCCGGTTTGGGTATGGCAGTGGCCAGCCGTTTGCAAAAAGAAAAAGATCGTCAGCACATCGCCGTAATTGGTGATGGGGCCTTAACAGGAGGACTTGCTTTTGAAGGACTCAATCATGGTGGAGTTGAAAACAGTAACCTTTTGGTGATTCTGAATGATAATTGCATGAGCATCGACCCTAATGTCGGCGCACTTAAAGATTATCTGACCGATATTACTACCTCTCCATCCTATAATAAATTTAGAGATGATGTTTGGTATTGGCTAGGAAAAATTTCCAAATTCGGACCCAATGCCAGGGAAATTGCAGCTAAAGTTGAAAATGGACTAAAAGCAGCCATGCTTCAACAAAGCAACTATTTTGAATCGTTAAAATTCAGATACTTCGGTCCAATCGACGGACATGATGTAAAACACCTTTCTAAAGTTTTAAAAGATTTACGTTCTATTCCCGGACCAAAAATCCTTCATGTTCTTACGGTTAAAGGAAAAGGATATAAACTGGCCGAAGAAGATCAAACTCTTTGGCACTCTCCGGGACTATTCAATAAAGATACCGGCGAAATAATATCGGTAAAAAGTGCTAAACCTCAACCTCCAAAATACCAGGATGTTTTTGGAAATACCATGGTTGAACTAGCTGAACTGAACCCTAAAATTGTTGGTGTAACACCGGCTATGCCTTCAGGTTGTTCGCTTAATATTATGATGAAAGCAATGCCTGATAGAGCTTTCGATGTAGGTATTGCTGAACAACATGCAGTAACGTTTAGTGCCGGAATGGCAACTCGTGGATTGGTTCCTTTTTGCAATATCTATAGCACTTTTATGCAAAGAGCTTATGATCAGGTTATTCATGATGTGGCATTGCAAAAACTTAATGTGGTATTTTGTCTTGACCGAGGTGGATTGGTTGGAGCTGATGGAGCTACTCACCATGGAGCTTTCGATTTAGCCTATTTCCGTTGTATTCCTAATATGGTGGTTTCTGCCCCTATGAATGAACAGGAGCTCCGAAACCTCATGTATACCGCTCAATTGCCCAATCAAGGCCCCTTCAGTATTCGTTACCCTCGTGGTAATGGGGTTATGGTGGATTGGAAAACTCCATTTGAAGAAATTACCATTGGAAAAGGCCGAAAATTGAAAGATGGTGATGATGTTGCCATACTTTCTCTTGGACACATGGGAAATTTGGCGGTAGACGCTATCCAAAAATTAGAAACTGAAGCCTATTCGGTCGCTCATTATGATATGCGTTTCGCTAAACCTATCGATGAGGAATTATTAAAGGAAGTTTTTACTAAATTCGATAAGGTTATAACCTTGGAAGATGGTTGCTTGCCCGGAGGTTTCGGTAGCGCAGTCTTGGAATTTATGGCCGATAATAATTTCCATGCCAAAGTAAAACGGTTGGGAATTCCGGATCGATTTGTAGACCATGGAACTCAGCAAGAACTTTGGAATGAATGCGGATACGATGTGGCTGCCATTGTTCAAGCCGTAAAAGAGTTGGTCCCTGAAAAATCTCAAGCATTAGCTGGATAATTATAATAAATTGAAATACAGGTTAATAATAGCAGTTATTTCATTTTTAACATTCATCGACTTGTCTTGTAAGAAAGACAATGAAATTGTTGAAAACAACCAGGTTCCAACCTACACCGGAGTGTCTGATGTTTTAATAGAAAACTATGTTAACAGGGTTTTTATTGATTTAATTGGTCGTGAACCCCTAGATGCTGAAATGGAATCCGAAGTAGCTCTCTTAAAGGAAGATACTTTGTCTAAAGCAGCTCGTGAACGCTTAATTATAAAACTTCAAACCGACACTAACTTTATCCAAGGGGATAGCTCCTATCAAAAGGCCTACTTTCATCAATTATATGAAGGCGCCAAAGCCAGAATTCTGGAAGGAGCTTCAAACGACGAAATAAATGAAGTGCTTGGACCGCTGGAGTTCGCCTACTACGAAGATTCCATAAATGGTGACTATGCAGCCGCTCAATTGGTAAAACACGAAATAAATAAATTAAAGCTTTTACTTAATTCCGGATACGCCTACAGACAAGGTCTAATCGATATCAATGGCTTTTATTTTAGAATCCTTAATAATGCCATTTATGATCAGATTAATATGAATACTTTTAACCTGATTAGGGCTAGCTTCGATAACCTGTTTTTTCGATATCCTTCCGATACCGAATTTAATATTGGTTTTGATATGGTTGAAAATTCTATGTCAGGTGTGCTTTTTGGACAACCCGGTCAAAACAAAGATGACTATTTGAATATTCTCACTCAAAGCAATGAGTTTTACGAAGGTTTGATTATCTACGCATATCGTACCTTACTTGCCAGAGATCCCAATCCTGCCGAATCCTATAAATTACTTCAAGAGCTAGGCTCTAATAAGGATTACCATCAATTGGTCAGATCAATTATGATGACCGACGAGTACGCTCATTTTGATTAGCACAACACCGGTTTACTCCAATTGAAAATGTCAGTTTATATTCATTCCGATAGCATAGCTTCTCCCTTAGGTATTGGATCGGAATTAAATTTTAATCGGGTGCTGAATGGAGATTCCGGAATTAAAAAGCATCATAATAACTCCATTTCCTCTACTCCCTTTTTTGCTGCTGTAGTTTCTGATGAACTACTTTGCCAAAGCCCCGGTTCTAAAATAAATCCAAAACAATGGAGCAATTTTACCAAGCTGGAGAAAATGCTACTGCTTTCCATAGAAGATGCTTTAAGTGCTTCAACTATCCGGGCAAATGACTCCAAAACAATTTTAATATTTACTACAACAAAGGGAAATATTGATTTGTTAACCAATGGTTTATCTGGAAATGTTTTTCTATTTAAATTGGCTCAGAAAATTGGTGAAACCTTGGCGAATCCTAACCCTGTTTTGACCGTTTCTAATGCATGCATTTCCGGACTTTCCGGACTAATTGCCGCAAGCCGATTAATTAATTCCGGAAGATTTGATCATGCCATTGTTTTTGGTGGTGATTTGGTTTCTGAATTCACTTTTTCCGGTTTTACTAGTTTTAAGGCTATTAGCCCGGAACCATGCAAACCTTACGATCAAGCTCGCTTAGGTATCAATTTAGGAGAAGCTGCAGCAACCCTGGTGCTTTCCAAATTACCTTCTCCGGTTTCATTGCTCAATGGGGCAGTTTCAAACGACGCAAATCACATTTCCGGCCCCTCTCGTACAGGCGAAGGATTGCAAATTGCTATTAATCAAACGCTTAAATACAGCGGAGTAAGCCCCAATCAAATTGGATTTGTTTCCTTGCACGGAACTGCCACTTCTTACAACGACGAAATGGAATGTCAGGCCTTAAACGCCATGCAACTGGAATCAATACCTTCACATAGTTTAAAAGGTTTTTTTGGTCATACCTTAGGGGCTGCCGGATTAGTAGAATCTGCACTTTGTGTGCAAATGTTGAAATCCGGAAAAACAATTCCCTGCCATGGGTTTTCTGAACCGGGTACCACTTTACCTATGAACATCGAAACCAATTCAGGGCTATTGAAAGGTGATTATATTCTTAAAACTGCTTCCGGATTTGGTGGGTGTAATGCTGCCATCCTCTTGGCAAAATCACAACCCAATCCGACCGATTTTCATCCTATC